>CAYQAP010000032.1:5190-27677 GCA_964415515.1 uncultured Gammaproteobacteria bacterium
AGACAAAATGGCAATCTCATTGATAATCGGCAATGAAGTTGTCCATAAAGATCGCCGCGTTGCCACGCAGTATGGCAGGGTTTCTTGTATAAGGGCAATATTATATATTTAATAATTATTCTTTAGTTTTATTTATGCAAATAGTGGCTTATAGTGTCATCTACTGATTTCGTCTATCCACAGCCACTGCACCCCAACCTGACTATGAGGAACTGAATATGGCGCTTGACCAAACCAACCGATACTGTGACTTTAATCTGAATGAAGAAGAACTCATCGCCAATGGTAAGCATGTGCTTTGCACCTATCGCATGAGCCCGAAACCGGACCATGACTACAACGCAACCGCAGCACACATCGCTGGAGAATCATCGACCGGTACCAATGTTGAGGTCTGTACCACGGACGACTTTACACTGGGAATCGATGCTCAGGTGTACTACACCGATGAAAATACGTATGGCCCACAGGATGGACTGATGAAAATCGCCTATCCGATGGAGTTATTTGATCGGAATATACTCGATGGCAGAATGATGCTGTCACAGTTTATCTCACTGGTTGTGGGCAACAATCAGGGTATGGGCGATATTGAGAGGCTGCGTCTCCTCGACTTTTATGTCCCTCGCAAGGCGATTGAATTACTTGATGGCCCATCCTACACCTTGAGTGATATGTGGCGTACCCTGGGGCGCCCGGTCGTTGATGGCGGCTTTGTCGTCGGCACCATTGTCAAACCCAAGTTAGGGCTGCGTCCCGAACCATTTGCCCGAGCTGCCTATGATTTCTGGCTGGGTGGCGATTTCATCAAAAATGATGAACCCCAGGGCAACCAGACGTTTTGTCCCATGAATCAAGTGATTCCGCTGCTGGCAGACTCCATGCGTCGGGCCCAGGATGAAACCGGAGAAGCGAAGATTTTTTCGGCCAATATCACGGCCGATGACCCAGCAGAGATCATTGCCCGCGGTGAATACATTCTCGAAACCTTTGGCGAAAATGCGACCCATATCGCCTTTCTGATCGATGGCTTCGTCTCCGGACCGACCGGTGTCACCACCGTCCGGCGAAACTTCCCGAATCAATTCCTGCATTACCACCGCGCTGGACACGGGTCAGTCACCTCGGAAATCAATCCCAGAGGATATCCGGCCTACGTCCATACCAAATTTGCCCGCCTGATGGGTTCTTCTGGCATTCACACCGGCACCATGAGTTTTGGGAAAATGGAAGGTGATGCCAAAGATCGGGTGATGGCTTTCATGCTCCAGGATGATGCAGCCGAGGGGCCTTTCTACCATCAGGAATGGTATGGCATGAATCCGACCTGCCCGATCGTTTCCGGTGGCATGAATGCCCTGCGCATTCCTGGCTTTTTCAAAAACCTTGGTCACTCCAATGTCATTCTAACGGCGGGTGGCGGTGCCTACGGACATCTCGATGGACCGGCCGCTGGGGGCCGATCACTCCGGCAGGCGGAACAATGCTGGCGTGAAGGAGCAGAGCCAATCGAATTTGCCAAATCACATCAGGATTTTGCCCGTGCGTTTGCGTCCTTCAGTGAAGACGCCGATCAGTTATTTCCCGGTTGGAGGGAGCAACTCGGTAACTGAGGAAAACAACTCAAAAAGCCCTGCCAAAACACGGCAGGGCTTTTTTTTCGTTGCCCATCAACTACTGCCACGCTGGGCCTGCACCACAGCCAAGGCACTGAGGTTAACGATACCCCGTACGGTTACAGACTCGGGAACCACGTGTGCCGGTTTATCAATCCCCAGTAAAATTGGACCGACACTGACTCCACTGCCCTGCTCTTTAAGCAGATTATAGGCGATAGATCCGGCATCCACATTGGGCATAATCAAAAGATTGGCATTTCCCTTGAGCCTGGATTCCGGGAATGACAGATTCCGAATCGTCTCCGAAAGAGCGGCATCACCCTGCATTTCCCCTTCTACCTCAAGATCAGGAGCTCGTTGCGCCAATAATTCCCTGGCCTGCTGCATTTTCTGGGACGAAGCCGAAACATAGGATCCAAAATTGGAATGAGATAGCAAGGCAATTTTCGGCGTCAATCCAAAACAGCGAACTTCCGCAGCGGCCATAATGGTTGCTTCCGCAATACCTTCTGCATCCGGCTCCGGAATCACATGGGTATCACAGATGAAATAGGTGCCACTCGAAAGCACCAAAGCCATCATCGCGGAAATGTTCCGAACCCCCTGTTTTTTGCCAAGAATACCGGTGACATCCAGAAAATGGCGACGAAATGGCCCCTGGCTGCCGGCAATCATACAATCGGCATCACCCCGCAACACTTGCAGGGCTGCAATCACAGCGGTGCGGGAACGCACTGCATTCTTGGCTTCTTCCGGTGACACGCCGTTGCGCCCCATTAACTGGTGATAGTTCTGCCAGTAATCACGAAACCGTGGATCGTTTTGTGGATTCACTACCTCCACCTCTTCACCAATTCGAATCCGCAACCCCAACTCATCGATACGCGATTGAATCACCTCAGGACGGCCGACCAAAATTGGTTCTACGATCCCGTCACCATAAACCTGGCTCGCAGCCCGCAAAATTCGCCGATCTTCACCTTCCGCATACACCAGCCGTTGTGGATTTCTTTTGGCTGCAGACATGATCGGCTTCATCATGAAGCCCGACTTGAATACAAACTGATTAAGCCGTTGCTTATACGCGTCAAAATCCTCGATGGGTCGGGTGGCAACTCCCGAATCCATCGCTGCTTTTGCCACCGCCACAGGCACCGAAACAATTAAACGGGGGTCGAAGGGCTTGGGGATCAGGTACTCCCTTCCAAACTGCATGGGCTTGCGACCATAGGCCTCCTGATCATCCGGTAATTCTGCCTGTGCCAGTTCCGCCAAAGCGCGCACACTCGCCAATTTCATTTCTTCATTAATGGTCGTAGCACCCACATCCAGGGCACCACGAAAAATATAGGGAAAACACAGCACATTATTGACTTGATTGGGATAATCCGCCCGCCCGGTAGCCAAAATAGCATCTGGCCGTACTGCCAGCGCAGCTTCGGGCAGGATTTCCGGGTCGGGATTGGCGAGCGCCATGATAATGGGATCAGCTGCCATCTTTTTTACCATTTCTTGTGACAAGGCCCCCGCAGCAGACAGACCCAAAAAGATATCCGCATCCGCGATGGCATCGTCAAGATTTCTGCAGGGGGTATCGACCGCATAGCAGGATTTGTATTCATCCAGACCACCGGGTCGGCCATTGTAGATCACCCCTTTGCGGTCACAGACCAGGATATTGTTCTTGCTGATACCCAACCCCACCAGAATATCCAGACAGGCCAGTGCCGCCGCCCCGGCACCGGATGCGACCAGCTTGACTGCTCCGATATTTTTCCCCACTACCGCAAGTGCGTTCAACACAGCCGTGCCGACAATAATGGCAGTCCCATGCTGATCATCATGAAACACAGGAATATTGAGACGTTCCTTGAGCTTTTTCTCGACCACAAAACATTCCGGTGCCTTGATATCCTCAAGATTGATTCCACCGATGGTCGGTTCCAGACTGGCAATAATGTCGACCAGACGATCTGGGTCAGACTCGTCAATTTCGATATCAAAAACATCGATTCCGGAAAATTTCTTGAACAGTACAGCCTTGCCTTCCATTACTGGTTTGGCCGCCAGAGGGCCGATTGCCCCAAGCCCCAGTACCGCCGTACCATTGGTGATGACGGCCACCAGATTGCCTCGTGCGGTCATTTCAGAAACCTGCAACGGATCTGCGACAATCTCATGGCAAGCCTCAGCCACACCTGGAGAATACGCCAGTGTGAGATCACGCTGATTCGCCAATGGCTTGGTCGCCACCACCGCCAACTTGCCGCAAGGGGCGGCACGATGATACGCAAGTGCTGCTTTTTTTAATTCATCGGACATATTTCTTTTCCTGATTATTGGCCCTGATGCACAGGCCGACTTGTGCGGTCTACTATCAGGGTGGTTCGTGCACAAAGCCGAACCTCGTTACTGACCCGGCGATATGGAATGCACGCCGCGGATCTATCGGCACCAATGGTAGCGCAAATTGACACGGATCGGCACCGAACAAACGACAATTTTCGTCTTTCAACTAATCTGAAGTCACTGGTTCAGTGCTATTACCCAGCAAGATCACCTATAATTCAGCCCCAGGCACAGACCCGACTGAAGCCATTTGAACTCTGGAATAACCACGTGCCCACAGGGCAAAGACAATCCAACCCATGGAACCCCCGATGACAACAATTACCGAAGTATTGACGGCAGACCACAAAGTTTGTGATGAACTTCTGGCCCAGGCAGAAGACTGCATTTCGACAACTGACTGGGAGGCCGGTGCTCCACTATTCCAGAGTTTTCGTAACCGACTGGAGCAACACCTGACTGCTGAAGATAATATTTTGTTCCCGCAATTTGAGCAGCTCACCGGACAAACCGCTGGACCCACGCAAATGATGCGTATGGAACATCACCAGATACGCCAGCTGATGGTGGAAATGGACCAGGCTGTCACCGAGCAGGATGATGCGACCTGGCTGGGTCAGTCGGAAACACTGATGATGCTAATCCAGCAGCACAATATGAAAGAGCAGCAAATCCTCTATCCCATGACCGACCAGGTATTCGGTGACGCTGCCAGTGACCTGGTACAACAGATGGGCCTGTAGTTCGTCGCTATGGAGCACCTTCTCGATGTCAGCATGCTGGAACCCCCACAACCTATGGAGCGGGTTCTGGAGGCCATCGCTCAACTGGGTGAAGGTGATATCCTCAAAGTTCAGCATCGCCGTGAACCACGACTGCTCTATCCTTTGCTGGAAAAACTGGGCTATACCTGGCATTGTGAACAGCAAGCTGAAGCCCAATATCTCATTCTGATCTGGCTTCAACATGATGTCAGAGCTGAAAATAAGGCCCTGACAACGCCCTCCACCCCATCCGCTTGAGCACGCCTACTGTCAATCTGTCGCTGGACCAGGCCCCCCCCATTGCAATACCGCTGCGTTTTTTTCTCACCGCACCGGTACTGGGCCTGTTCGCCGCCGTACTGGGTCTGCTGGTCGGCCCGGAACTGTACAGTTCGCGCTGGAACCCATTCACGCTGGCCATTACCCACCTGCTTACTCTCGGGTTTATGGCTCAGATCATGTGCGGGGCCATTTTCCAGATGTTGCCCGTAATCATCGGTGCCCCAGTCTCACATGTCACAAGAGTTGCAGCGCTCACCCATCCGCTGCTAACCGCAGGCATCCTGCTGCTGGCTGTGAGCCTGTTGTTTACAGACCGGTATTGGGCACTGCTGGCCAGTGTCACTCTGGCCACAGGTTTTATACTTTACCTCTCCGCCACAGGGCTGGCCCTGTGGCGAAACCGAAGCACCAATCCGACATTTATTGGGCTGGCACTCGCTTTATTTTCACTCCTGCTGACCCTGACCCTGGGTCTGCTATTGCTGGCGGCCTATCGCGACTGGTTGGTGCTGCCGAGCATCAATATTCTGACCGATGTACACCTGAGCTGGGGGTTATTCGGCTGGATCGGCTTGCTGTTGATTAGCATTGCCTATCAAGTTGTCCCCATGTTCCAGGTAACACCGGAATATCCGGTCTGGATAAAAAAGGGCCTTGTACCCTGGTTGTTCTGCAGTTTACTGCTCTGGAGCGGGCTCCAACTGCTGCAGCTGTTCAGCTCCATACCAAGGTATCCCATCTTGCTGGTGCTGACCCAACTGGCCGCACTCGGCGGTTTTGCAGTGTTCTGCATTACCACACTGCACCTGCAAAGCCAGCGCAAGCGCCGTGTTGCCGATGTCACATTGTTGTTCTGGAAGCTGGCCATCTACAGCGCACTACTCGCGGTCAGCCTCTGGCTGCTGGCCCAGCTACTCCCTGCCTGGGCTAATTCAAGAGAATACCCACTGCTGCTGGGCGTCCTGCTGTTGCCCGGATTTGGCTGTTCAGTCATGAACGGCATGTTGTATAAAATCGTGCCCTTTCTGAGTTGGTTTCATCTACAGAACCGGCAACTTGCGCTATTGCGTACCGATGTCCGCCTGCCGAATATGAAACAGTTCATCAGCGACGCTAGAGCCAAGTGGCAGTTGTGGGTACACGCTGCCGCCATGCTTGCTGCTGCAACCGCCGTATTCTGGGCACAGTGGCTCAGTTATGCCGCAGCCGGCCTGTTCGGGTTTTCCTGGTGGTTGCTTGGCCTTAACCTGGTCACTGCACTACGCCATTACCATGCTTGTTGTCAGCAGTTGACCACTTCGAACCGGCTCACCTCTGAATCACCCGGTAGCAGACGGGATTCCGATCAGTAACCGCCCTGAATATAGTCCTGAAGCTCCTTGATCGTACTTTCATGCTCGGAGATCACATACTTGACGGCATCACCGATACTGATCATTCCAGCCAGGGCATCATTCTCCATCACCAGTAGATGACGCACACGTTGCCCGGTGAATAACTCCATACATACATCCACCGTATCCTTCATTGTCACACAAAAGGTCTTGCGAGTCATTAACTCACCGACCATGGTGTCGTGGGAACTGCGTCCTTTGAGAATGACCTTGCGAGCATAATCTCGCTCGGTAAAGACACCGGCCAATTTGTCACCCTCGAGCACTGCCAGGGCCCCGATATTTTTATCCGACATCAATTGGAGGGCATCAAAAACTGGGCGATCAACCTGCACGGTCCAAACTTTCGAGCCTTTTTCTTTTAACACCTGTCGCACTGTATTCATCGCAGCAAACCCCCGTTTTTTATCTCAGGTACTGACCAAGGAGATAGTCCATTATACAGAATCTCTATCCTTATAAATGCTCACACCGGCAATTGACAAGGAAAATAGTCTTCCAATTGTCCTTCCCGATAGACATCCACGGTGGCACAGTGCAGGCCACCACCGAAGGGATAGACATCGCGAAACGGCACCGGGATCACCTCAAAGCCCAGTTGATCCACCTGCTCCTGCTGGTGCACCTCGCTGGCTTCAATACAGACGGTCTTCGGATCAAGCACCAGGCAATTCATGGAAAGAAACACACCCGAATAACACATCGGCGGAGCCTGCTCATGTACAGGACGTGCCGAAGGGATAATCTGCCAGTCGTTCATCTCAAACAGTTTGCGCTGTTCCGGTGCCAAGCTGCGGCCGGGATTATTGATAATCAGTCCCTGGCGTAGCGGCACAAAGGTGGCATCAATGTGCATGGTGTACGGATCATCGCCGAAAAAATTCAGGATATGTACACGATGCTCATGAAAGTGGCGGGCCAACCAACGTGCTGCCTGCAGATTGGCCGTATTGCCATGCTGAACAAAAAGGTCCTTGCCCATACGCAGCACTTCCGCCGCATCGAACATCGGTTCAGCTTCTGTCGTGACATACTGCTTTTGAGCCAACAGTGCTAACTTGCCAGCGTTGGTGCTTGCTTCCTGCTTGAAGCTGGTACGAAAAGAGGCATCCGTCAACCGTGGCTTGGGGGTCGATTCCCAGCGCATTTTAGGGTCGTCCTGAAAGTAGGACTGCAGCAATTTCCGATAACAAAGATACTCAAACCAGCGGCAACGATAGGTCAGTGTGGCTTCAAGGATCTCCTTGCCAACCGTTAACAATACATCCCGTGGTGGCATGCAGCCGAACATACTCTCGACCTGCCAGTCCGGAGTGGCTGTGGGCAGGGAAAAATCCAGCAGTTCAGGCCGGTCAACCCGGATCCCCCGGCGTGTCAGAAGATCCGCAAAATGATCCAGTTGCTGATTAGCCCGAGCAATGCTCTCCGCACTGCGCTGGGTACCTGCAACCTGACGCATTTCGCTGTCCACTGGCACCTTGCCATCCACCGCCGGTTCCAGTGGCGGCACACAAGAGCCATCGGCACGCCCAACAATCACATGCCGTAGCGGGTCCCATTCATTCCAGGAGTTGACCACGGTTTTTTGTACTGCATTTTTCATAATTTACTCCTGAGATATCGAGAAATAAGTGACTTGTCAAGTGAGAGAGAACAAGGCAGGGATCCCCTTCGCCAACGGTGAACGAGGAGCCAGCCCTTGAACAGGACTCACCATGCCCTGCAGTCAGCGCCTTGCCTTGAAAGAACGGGATTGCCCTGAGTCCATGCCTGCGATGTTGATAGCGTATCAGTCATCGACAGACAATTATCCCAGCCAAATTCGCAAACTGGCCAGTAGCAGTATCGTACCAAGAATTTTCTGCAGGTGGGCAGCTGATAAGCATTTACGAGTCAACTGTGAACCCAGCCAGCCACCAGCTACAGCAGCCAGAATATAACTCCAGAGGCCTTCGGGCAGGTCAGCACCACCTGTCCCATACCATCCGGCCAATGCAGCAATGGAATTAAACAGGATGAACGCGGCCGCCAAAGCTGCACTGCCCCGCATGCTGCTCCACCGCATCAGCAGCAGCATCGGACTTAGATAGATACCTCCACCCACACCGGTCAGTCCAGAGAAAAAGCCCAGCACCCCACCTACGGGCACAGCAATCCACCACACCGGACGACGAATCTCAACAACATCCGTCTGCGAACGCCAGATCAGCAATGCCGCCACCAGTAATGCACCGCCGACCAAAGACCGGTATAGCCAGGCATCCAACATCCAGCCGCCACCCAGCCAGGCCAGAGGCAAAGAAGGCAATAGGAACGGAAGGAATAGACGCAGCTCAAAATAACCCTGTCGATAAAGCCGGATGAACACCACCAGGGTGACAAAAATATTCATGGATAACACAGCCGGTTTCATTTGTACCGCTGGCATACCCCACAGGGCGAATAAAGCCAGATAACCGGAAGCACCACCATGGCCGACCGCAGCATACAGAACAGCAATGACAAAGATCGCTGTCAGGAGCATGAAAAAGCTTAACGGTTCCACCGTCCGTGAAACTATTTACCGTTGAGTTACACGTGCTGCCATCTACCGGATAACGAAATACGTTCCGTTCAGCGCATTTTCTGATACGTGCCCATTAATTCACCATAACCAATAATGTGCCCCTCCATCGCAGCCAGTATGGCATCCTTATTGGCTGGATCAAGACCACTTAGCACAGAATTCAGTGCATACAACTTAAAGAAGTAACGATGTCGGCCGATCGGAGGACAGGGGCCACCATAGGGCTTGCGGTCCCAGTTATTGATGCCCTCTTCCGCACCAGCCGGCAGATCAATGCTGACTGTGCCAGGATTCAGTGCGGTCAGTTGTGCCGGCAGATTATAGACCAGCCAGTGAACCCAGGTCATTTTCGGCGCATCGGGATCCGGTGCATCCGGGTCATCGACGATCAAGACCAGCGAATCAGCTTCTTCCGGCACTCCCGACCAACGCAAGGGTGGAGAAATATCCTTGCCCTCACAGGTGTAGAGTGAAGGAATTTCATCTCCTTGGGTAAATGCTGAAGAAGTAACGTCAATAGCTATCACTGTGTTCATATCTGCCACACTTACCTCCTGCAGGAAGACCACGGAACACAGTATCAAGGCCAACTCCTGTGCTCTGCAGGCGGTTGTTCGCCAGAAACTCCGGAAAAACCACCCACTCATGTCTTTGTCCCGCTCCGATCATTGATTAATAAGGACAGGACCCCATCATAACAGAAGTCATCTCCGTTCAGGAAAGCGGTTATTTGGATTGACTGACCATATACTGTACTGCGGCGCGGATATCCGCATCAGAAAGTGCAGCTTTCCCCCCCCTGGGTGGCATCATCGCCTTGCCTCCGGGACTCTTAAACCCCTGTATGGTATGTTGCACCAAAACATCCAGACCCTGGGTGATTCTGGGTTGCCACGCCAACTTGTCGCCCAACTTTGGTGCGCCTCCCACCCCAATGTTGTGACAGGCAATACACGAACCCTGGTAAACCGATACGCCGCTGGCCGTGGCCGTAAAAGACACCCCCAAAAGCATCATGACTGCTACCACACGTATATGCTTCATAAGCTTCTCCTCATGCCCTGGACACTCATTAACCGTAGGTCAATATACAGCAGATCATTCTGCGGGTAATCATGAAAGAATAACAAAGTCTTGCAAGACTTAGGGCAATTTTCAGTCTTTCGGCTGCCAATTGCCGATCGATGGCACACCGATTTTAGACCAATTTCTGCATAGTAGCTGACTCAGATCACTTTATGATAGAGATAATTTTTTCAATGTTCTATACCATGCCGCACTTGTCTGACAGGACTGCGAGGCCATTTTGCTGGTGGACAAGCATAGCCTGAGTAACATCTATTGGCCGGATTTCGGTTGTAAATACTACATTGTTTTGGCAGAATCCCGGACTGGAAAACCACCTGTTACAGATCGTGAGAACTCCATGAAACTAGGTATTATCAAAGAGACGCAGGCAGGGGAGACGCGCGTTGCCGCGACCCCAGATACAGTAAAAAGAATCTGCGGCAAAGGGCTTGCCGTGCTGATCGAAAAAGGCGCCGGGAGTGGCAGCCGCTATGCGAATCAGGCGTACCAGGATGCCGGGGCCGAACTGGTTGATCAAGCCACAGCACTGGCTGCAGATATCGTATTCAAGGTTGCCTATCCCAATGCCGATGAACTGGCACAAATGCCGGCTGGCAACCTGCTGGTCAGCCACATTGATGTCTGCGGAGAAAACAATGCAAAGCTCAAGGCGCTGGCTGATGGCAAAATTGATGCCATCGCCATGCAGCTGATTCCACGCATCTCCAGAGCCCAGAACATGGACGCACTGTCATCGCAAGCCGGTATCGCGGGCTACCGTGCAGTCATTGAGGCGGCCAGCCTGTACGGTCGTTTCATGCCCCTGATGATGACGGCCGCCGGCTCTGCCAAACCTGCCAAGGTAACCGTGCTCGGTGCCGGTGTTGCCGGTCTGCAGGCCATCGCTACGGCGCGACGCTTGGGTGCCAATGTATTTGGATATGATGTTCGCCCCCAGGTCAAGGGAGAAATCCAGTCACTGGGCGCAAAATTCATCGAACTCGATGTGGGTGAAAGTGGTGAAGGTGAAGGCGGTTATGCTCGCGAGCTGTCTGCTGCAGCCAAACAGCGCCAAACCGAGTTATTGACCCAGGAACTGCAGACCGCAGACATTATCATCTCCACCGCTCTGATTCCCTGCCGTGAAGCCCCGGTTCTGATCACTGAAGATGCGGTCAAGGGCATGCGCCAAGGCTCGGTCATCATCGATATGGCCGCAGCCAACGGCGGCAACTGTCCTTTGAGCATCCCGGACAAAACCATCACAAAACACGGTGTCAATATATGTGGCAACACCAATTTTCCAGCCATGATGGCCGCCGATGCCAGTAACTTCTATGCTCGCAATCTGCTTAATCTGCTGCCTTTGCTGATCGAAGGCAAGGCCGAAGAGATGCAACGCAAGGACTTGCTGGATGATGAAATTACCGAAAAATCAACCGTTACACTCAATGGTGAAGTTCGCTTTAACCGCTGATACCCGAGGGCTCTATCTATGTCGGAAACCATCATTAACCTGTATATCTTTGTGCTAGCCTGTTTTATTGGCTACCAGGTCATCTGGGGCGTTACCTCCTCCCTGCACACGCCATTGATCTCACTGACTAATGCCATCTCCGGCATTATTCTGGTCGGGGCCATGTTGGTCACCGGATTCGGAGAAGCCAGTAGTGGCGCACAATTTCTCGGTTTTATCGCCGTAACGCTGGCCAGCATCAATATCTTTGGTGGTTTTGTGGTCACTCAACGCATGCTCAGCATGTTCAAAAAGAAAAACTGATGGAATGAAATAAGATGACTCTCTCTCCTACCCTTCTTGCCATCATCTATCTGATCAGTGGCTGTTTGTTCATCCTCGGTCTGAAAGGCCTGACCCACCCCACCACGGCCCGCCGTGGCAATGTATTGGCCATTGTTGGTATGGTCATTTCGATCCTCGCAACCCTGATGAACCCGGCGATAAGCTCCTATGGGTTTATTCTTGCCGGGGTTATCCTTGGTGGCGTCATTGGAACCTTCATCGCCCTGAAGATCCAGATGACAGACATGCCCCAGCTGGTGGCTGCATTGCACAGCTTTGTCGGCCTGGCTGCAGTACTGGTCGCCATCGGCACCTTTTTAAACCACCGCACCGTTGGCACTCTGGAACCGGAACTCGCCATAGAATTGGGTATCGGGGCCTTTGTCGGCGCGATCACCTTTACCGGGTCCTTAATCGCCTTCGGCAAGCTGCAAGGACTTCTGTCCGGCAACCCGGTGGTCTTCCCCTTTCAGCATCATCTGAATCTTGGCCTGGGCATCCTGCTATTGATTTTGACCTATGCTTTTTACTCAAGCCATAGTCTGTGGGTCCTGATTCTGCTCACCTTGATTGCTCTGGCCTTGGGTTTCCTGCTGATCATTCCGATCGGTGGTGCCGACATGCCTGTGGTTATCTCAATGCTCAACTCCTACTCGGGGTGGGCCGCAGCGGCCACCGGTTTTACCTTGAACAGCAAACTGCTGATCATTACCGGTGCTTTGGTCGGTTTTTCTGGTGCCATCCTGTCCTACATCATGTGCCACGCCATGAATCGCTCTTTCATCAGTGTTATTTTGGGAGGATTTGGTGGCGACAGTGACGGCGAAGAATCTGCCTTTGCTTCAGCAGCCGAGAAGGGCGTCAAGTCTGCCTCGCCGGATGATGCGGCCTTTTTCATGACCAACGCCAGCAAGATCATTATTATCCCTGGCTACGGCATGGCCATGGCCCAGGCACAGCATGCCTTGAAAGAGCTGTCAAAAACGCTCGAAGCGCTAGATATTGAAGTCAAATACGCCATTCATCCGGTGGCCGGTCGAATGCCAGGACACATGAATGTACTACTGGCAGAAGCCGATATTCCCTATGACAATGTTCTGGAAATGGATGAAATCAATCCCGAGTTTGCGACCACAGACGTGGCACTGATTGTCGGTGCCAATGACATCACAAACCCGGCCGCAGAACTGGACAAAACCAGCCCCATTTATGGCATGCCGATTCTGCAATGCAGCAAGGCCAAGCAGGTATTTGTGATCAAGCGCAGCATGAACACCGGGTATGCCGGCGTCGATAACCTGTTGTACTACATGGATAACTGCTCACTGGTCTTCGGTGATGCCAAGGAAGTGGTAGAAAACCTGGTGCTGAGCATTAAGGAATCCTGACTCCGCCGTCATGTCCTGGGAATTTCGTACTCAAGAGGCAGAACCAAGGACAATACAAGCCACAAAATGGTTATGACCCCCTGCAACGATTCACTCCCAGTCCACTACAGCATGACTCAGGTATTTTTCCCAGCCGCCAATCTCTGTCGAGAGTGCTGATTCGACTGTTTCCCCCTCTTTCCAGGAGCCCCCTAAAGCCTTGTCCAGCTATCTCGGTGAACTGGCCGCTTTGGGGGCCTCGGTAAGCTTTGCCATCGGCACCAGCCTGTCAGCACTCGCCGGGCAGGAGCTCGGCTCGGCGGTTCTCAACCGCATCCGGCTGGTGATGGCAAGCTTGCTGCTGATGCTGACCCACTGGTTACTGCTGGGCAGTCTCTGGCCCCCACAACTGGCCACTGAGGGTAGCCTGTGGCTGGCCCTGTCAGGCGTGGTCGGACTGGTGATTGGCGATGCTTTTCTATTTCAGGCATTTGTCCTGGTTGGACCACGGCTCCCCATGCTGATGATGAGCCTGGCTCCAATCCTGGCGGCACTGCAAGCCTGGCTGATATTTGGAGAAGTGCTTTCTTTGCAGCAGATGCTGGGTATTCTGATTACCCTTGCCGGCATCGGTTGGGTGGTCTTGGATGGCAACAACCTGCAGCACCGGACACCACACTACCATCGTGCCATCCTGTTTGGTTTGTTCGGTGCCATTGGCCAAGCCAGTGGACTGGTACTGGCAAAAAATGGCCTTTTGGATGGGTTTTCTGCTGTTTCTGGCAACCTGGTGCGCATGTTGGCCGCCACAATCGTGATCTGGAGCTTGACCTTCTTGCAAGGGCAACTCAAGCCGACAATAACCGTGCTCAGTGGCAACTGGACAGGTCTTGGGCTAGCCATGCTGGCCTCGATTTTTGGCCCGGTTGTCGGCGTTTCCCTGGGTCTGTATTCGATTCAGCATGCCTCGATCGGCATTGCCAGCACCCTGATGGCCTTGCCACCGGTCTTGCTGCTGCCAATCGGATATTTTGTCTTCAAGGATCACTTTGGCTGGGGCGCAGTCGCCGGCACACTACTGGCTATGTTCGGTGTTGGTATGCTGTTTTGGATTTGATCCTGGGCTTGCTGTTTATGGTGATGTAGAAAAGCGATTCGGTGGGTTACAGGCGTTGTCGGATATTAATTTGCAGATAGTGGAAGGTCAAACACACGCTATTGTCGGGCCCAATGGGGCAGGAAAATCCACACTGCTGAATATTTGTGTGGGACTGATCAAGCCGGATCGGGGAACGTTCTGCAAAAACGCTGACTGCACCAAACTCTTGCAACAAAAACTCTGGCCCAAGCGGCTGTTGCGGTTTACTATTGACGCCTCAACAATTTCTTTTTGAGGAAAATCGAATGGTAACTGCAATCATTTTGCTCAACGCCGAACGCGATAAAATTAACTCCGTAGGTGAAGTGCTGGCAACCTATGAACAAATTTCCGAGGTTTTTTCAATCAGTGGCAGCTACGACCTGGTGGCGGTCGTTCGGGTCGCAAACAATGATGCTCTGGCCCAACTGGTCACCGAACACATGCTTACGCTTGACGGGATTACCCACAGCGAAACCATGCTGGCCTTTCGCATCTATTCCCGCCATGACCTGGAGAGCATGTTTTCCCTCGGTGTGGAATAGCTGGACAGCCTCCTAAACATCATGTCTTGACCGTGCCCGAACTGCCTGAAGTCGAAACCACATTACGCGGGATCAAGCCCTGGATTTGTGGTCACAGCATTCAGCAGGTGCGGGTTCATAACCGGCACTTGCGTTGGCCAGTCCCTGACTCATTGGTAACCGACATAACCGGCCAGTCACTCCTGGAACTGCACCGGCGTGGAAAATATCTGCTGTTCAAATTTCCCACCGGCACCATGCTGGTCCATCTGGGCATGTCCGGTAGCCTGCGGATGACCAAAGCCACTGCGCCTTTGCACAAACACGACCATCTGCAGTGGACATTCGACAATGGCCGATGTCTGCGCCTTGAGGACCCGCGTCGCTTTGGTTGTGTATTATTCACTACCGAACCCGCACAGCATCGATTGCTCAAATCACTGGGTCCGGAGCCCTTTAGCACCACATTCAGCGGCATTTGGCTATACCAACAAGCAGCGAAACGCCGTATAGCCGTTAAAACCCTGATCATGGACCACCGGGTGGTCACTGGAGTAGGGAATATCTATGCCTGTGAAGCCCTGTTCACGGCCGGAATTGATCCTCGCAGGCGCTGCAACCGGATCAGTAAACAACGCTATCAGCGATTGGCTACAGCAATCCGTGACACTCTGGGACAAGCCATCGAAGCTGGCGGCACCACACTACGCGACTTTCATCAAGTCGATGGGCGTCCCGGTTATTTTACCCGGCTACTGCAGGTCTATGGCCGCAATCAACAGACCTGCCTGCGCTGTCACCGTCCGATACGACAAGTTGTCATCAGCCAGCGGTCCAGTTTTTACTGCCCAGGTTGCCAGAAATAGGCCCTCACACCAACAGCCGGTCGGCGACTTGCTGACAATCCGACACGATCATCCAGGGCTGTTGAGGATGCCGCCATACCCGGTCCTGCCGGTTTACCCAGATTGCCGCAATGCCACAATTCATCGCGCCGACCACATCTTCGAGGGGATGATCCCCGATATGCAGGATCTGCTGTCGAGTAACACCGGCCATCTGACAAACGGATTCGAAGATTGCCGGGTGTGGTTTTTTTTTGCCCGTAGAGCGGGCACTGATGGATGCCGAGAAATATCGCCCCAAGTCAATCTGCCCAAGATCGGCATTGCCATTGGACAAGCTGATCAACCGAAACTGTCTGGCCAGACGCTGTAGTGCAGGCTCCACATCAGGGAATGGTTTGACCTCGTTACGAGCAGCAAAAAATATCTCAAAAGCCGCTTTCGCACCTTGTTTACCATATCCCGCAGCTTGCAGCAACAATTCATAGGTCACGATCCGCAAGCGACTCAGATCATGCGCCCACTCAGGGTACCGGTGACTGGCCAGCTCTCGAAAGTAGCAACAGTCTTCCAGATTAAAGCGCTCAACAACACGCGGATAATGTTCCGCAAACCAGCACCAGCTGACTTGATTGGCAGTTTCGATAACCGGCAAAATAGGCCATAAGGTATCATCCAGGTCAATGGACAACACCATGATCCGGGTCAGATCCACCTGTCCAGTTTCAGGTTTCACCCTGCAAGGCCTCCAGTTTTTCCCAGCGTTGATAACAATCCTGCAGCTGGCGCTCGAGTTCGGTCAGATTCCGTCCCAGCGTCGCAGCCTGTGCAGCCTGGTCTCGATAAATTTCCGGGTCTGCCAAGCGCTTCTGCAACTGCAGCTGTTGTTGCTCCAGAGCATCGATCTGGATAGGCAAAGCATCCAGCTCACGCTGCTCTCGGTAACTCAATTTTCGCCGGGAAGAGGCAGAAGATGGCGCCAATATCGCGGCTGTCGAAACTTGTCGGCTTCGCCCCACACGCGCTGGCCTGCGCTGACGCAACCAATCCGCATATCCTCCCAGATACTGACCAATCTTCCCGCCACCTTCGAAAACCAGGGTACTGGTTACTACCTGATCGACAAATTCCCGGTCATGACTGACCAGCAGCAAGGTGCCGGTATACTCCAGCAGCAACTCTTCCAACAACTCCAGGGTCTCGACATCCAGATCATTGGTCGGCTCATCGAGGATTAACAAGTTAAAAGCCCGGGTAAACATCCGGGCTAACAGCAGTCGATTGCGTTCGCCTCCTGACAAAGCATGGACCGGCTGGCGGGCCCGTGCAGGGGTAAACAAAAAATCCTGCAGGTAACTGATGACATGCCGGGACTTGCCATTGACGGTCACTTCCGTGCGCCCTTCAGCGACCGTATCAACAACCGTTTTTTGCTCATTCAATACGACTCGCATCTGGTCAAAATAGGCAATTTCCAGGCGCTTGCCGTGTTCGACCCGTCCTTTCGTCGGCTGTAAATTGCCCAGCAACAGATTCAGCAGGGTGGATTTTCCACAGCCATTCGGGCCGAGAATTGCAACCCGATCTCCACGCAATATGGTGTTGGAAAAATGTTTGACCACAAGCTGTTCAGGTTTTTCAGGCCAGAAAAAATCGATATTTTCGGCCACACAGACAATCTTTCCAGAGTGCTCCGCTTGATGAAGTTGCATAGCCACATTGCCATGACGTTGACGGCGCTGCAGCCGAATATCACGCATTTTCCTGAGCTGCCTGACCCGCCCCTGATTGCGCGTTCTGCGTGCCTGGATACCCTTGCGAATCCACTTTTCCTCCTCTGCCAGCTTTTTGTCAAAACGATTCTGCGCCAGCTCTTCAGCATGAAACATTTCCTCCTTCCGCCGCAGATAATTGGCATAATCGCCTGGCCAGTCCCCCAACTGCCCCCGGTCAAGATCAAGAATACGGGTTGCCAGGTGGCGCAGAAAACGCCGGTCATGACTGACAAAAAGCAAGGTCCCATGCCAGGAAAGAAGAAAATCCTCAAGCCAGGTGATGGTATCGATATCCAGGTGATTGGTCGGTTCGTCGAGTAGCAATAAAGCCGGATCACTGACCAGGGCACAAGCCAGCAACACCCTTCGTTTTAACCCACCGGACAACTGCGAAAAGTCCTGGTCAGCCTGCAGATCGAGTCGAGACAGCACTTCATCAGTACGCTGCTGTAGGTCCCAACCTCCAACCTGTTCCAAAGCGTTCTGAGTCTGTTGCAGGACTTGCAGATTTTTCGCTGTACTTTGTTGGCCAAGCGTCTCGCTTGCGGCATGAAAAGCAGACAGTAACAGACCAGCCTCACCCAGCCCTGAGGCCACAATATCAAACACACGTCCACTGAGTGTGGCCGGTACTTCCTGGGGCAATTGTGCGATACGCAACTGGTCATGACGCAATTCACCTTCATCGGGCTGTATGTCTCCAGCCAATACCTTGAGCAGGGTCGACTTGCCTTCCCCGTTACGGCCAATCAGGCAAATGCGATCCCCTTTCTCGATCACCAGATGAATGCGGTCAAGCAACGGAAGATGACCATAGGACAGACTGACGTGCCGCAGAGTTAAAATTGCCATACCTTATCCAATCAATAAAATTCCTGGCTGCAGGGGATCGCTGTGCACACTGGCAGGAATTTACCCATTCAAGCCAAGCTTATTATGGCTGCAAACAAGTGTGTCCTCACCGCTACCCTGAGCGTGTGAAGCAGCCGTCCGTTCAACCGTCAAACGGGCCATACAGCTGCAATAATCACTGCATCATTGCTTCCATAAGTGCCGCTAGTGTGGCTCACTTGTACCGATTTAAAAGCTGGATTACGGTATAATTGAGCCTATAATTCTGACCTCTTTCTGATTGCTATTGTAGCAGTGGGATCGGTTCTTCGTTTGACCCTTTTCTGACTCTGGAGTCACCATGTCCGCCACTCGACCCACACTGGATGAACTGCAGTCCAGGGATGATTTTCAGTCCCGTCATATCGGCCCTGATGCAGCACAAACTCAGGCCATGCTGGCCAGTCTGGGGCTTGAAAGTCTACAGGAATTAACCAAACAAGTTCTTCCTGACTGTATCATCAGCTCGACCGGCGTTGACCTGCAGGCCCCGGCTACAGAATCGGAAGTACTCACCGAACTGCACCAGATAGCCGATCAGAACACCCTCGTAAAATCTCTGATCGGCTATGGCTACTACGGAACTTTTCTACCACCGGTTATTCAGCGTAACGTGGTAGAAAACCCAGGTTGGTATACCGCCTACACACCGTATCAACCGGAGATCAGCCAAGGGCGGCTCGAGGCTTTGCTAAGCTTCCAGCAGATGATCATGGATATGACCGGCATGGAAATTGCCAACGCTTCACTACTCGATGAAGCCACGGCGGCCGCGGAAGCCATGACCATGGCGAAACGCTTGAGCAGGTCCAAATCCAACCGCTTTCTGGTAGCCAAGGATTGTCTGCCCCAAACACTGGCGGTGGTGCAAACACGGGCTCGTTATCTGGGCATTGCTGTGGAGGTCTTTGATCCACAACAAACACCCACGGTAATGGACTGTTTTGGTCTGCTGCTGCAATATCCGGGAGCTATGGGAGAGGTCCGCGATCTGACCGAAATCATCACGGTGGTTCATCAACAGAAAGGTCTGGCTATCGTCGCTGCGGACTTGCTGGCGCTGGCACTGTTGCAACCACCGTCTGAATTCGATGCCGATATCGTGGTCGGCAGCAATCAGCGCTTCGGAGTACCACTTGGCTTCGGTGGCCCCCATGCCGGTTACCTGGCCACCCGTGATGCCTACAAACGCCAGTGCCCAGGTCGCTTTATCGGGGTATCCATTGATAGCGAAGGGAATCCTGCCATGCGCCTGGCGCTGCAAACCCGTGAACAACATATCCGCCGTGACAAGGCAACCAGTAATATCTGTACAGCACAGGTACTGTTGGCCAATATTTCGGCCTTTTATGCCATCTACCACGGCCCGGAGGGGATTCGGCGTATCGCACAACGGGTCCAACGCCTGGCCTGCATCCTGGCCAACGGTCTGCAACAAATGGGGGTTTTGGTCCTGCACCAACAGTTCTTTGACACCCTGTTATTGAAGGTGCCGGGCCGGGCAGGCGCCTTATTGGGAGCTGCGGTAAGAGCCGGTTACAATCTCAGGCTCTGCGATGCTGATCATCTGGCCGTGGCACTGGATGAAACGGTTACGGCCGAAGACGTCGATCGTCTACTGCAAGTCCTGGGTGGTGACCAACATACCACAGCACTCACAGCAGCCACACTGGATACCACCAGCCATTCAGCAATTCCTGAAGCCTTGCGGCGACAAACCAACTACCTGCAACACCCGGTTTTTAACCGCTATCATTCTGAAACCAATATGATGCGCTACTTGCACAGACTGCAGGAAAAAGATATCGCCCTGAACCGATCCATGACCCCACTGGGCTCCTGCACCATGAAGCTCAATGCAGTCACAGAAATGATGCCAGTCACTTGGCCGGAATTCAGTGATCTGCATCCTTTCGCCCCACCCTCACAAACTGCCGGCTATCAGCATTTATTCACCGACGTTGAACAAATGCTTTGTGCACTGACTGGATTCTCTGCCGTGTCGCTGCAACAGAACGCTGGTTCTCAAGGCGAATACTCGGGTTTGTTATGCATCCGTCGTTACCATGAGACCCGAGGCCAGGGTCAACGCAATGTCTGCCTGATCCCATCCTCGGCACACGGCACCAATCCTGCCAGCGCGGCCCTGGCAGGCTTTAAAGTTGTGATCATCCAAAGCGACCATGCAGGCAATATTGATATCGAAGATCTGCGTGCCAAAGCGGCCCAACACGCCGATACCCTGGCTGCCTTTATGATCACCTATCCATCAACCCATGGGGTCTTTGAAGCTGCGATCCATTCCTATTGTGACATCATTCACAAGCAGGGTGGACAGGTTTACTTTGACGGTGCCAACCTCAATGCCCAGCTCGGTCTGACCAAACCGGCTGAACTCGGTGCTGATGTCTGTCACATGAATCTGCACAAGACCTTCTGCATTCCCCATGGCGGAGGTGGCCCCGGCCTCGGTCCTATCGGGGTCAAGCCACATCTGGCCCCATTCCTGCCGGATCACCCTGTGGTGGCTGATGTCAACCCGGTTGCCGACCCGGATGGCACTATCGGTACCATTGCAGCAGCCCCATGGAGCTCAGCTTCTATCCTGCCCATTACCTGGACCTACATCCGCTTGATGGGTGCTGCCGGTCTGCAGCGAGCCAGCCAGGTGGCTATTCTCAATGCCAACTATATTGCCCACCGCCTGCGACCCTATTTTCCACTGGTCTACAGCGGTCAAAACGACACGGTTGCCCATGAATGCATTATCGATATGCGCCCAACCAAGGAAGAAGCCGGCGTCTCAGTAGAAGATATCGCCAAACGATTGATGGATTTTGGCTTTCATGCTCCGACCATGTCTTTTCCAGTTCACGATACCTTCATGATCGAACCTACGGAAAGCGAGGATAAGGATGAACTGGACCGGTTCTGCGACGCCATGATCACGATATGGGAAGAAATTCAGGCCATCAAAAATGGTGTGATTGCACATAAAGACAGCCCCTTGCACCACGCCCCACATACCCAGCTGGCGGTGTTGACTGAGAACTGGGAACGGCCCTATAACCGCCAGCAGGCCTGCTTCCCGGGGACCTCACTACGCCGGAATAAATACTGGCCACCGGTCTCGCGTATAGACAATGTCTATGGAGACCGCCACCTGTTCTGTGGTTGCCCGGACCCGACCCATTTTCTGGAAAAAAAAGGCCACTGAACTTGTCCGACCGGCCGCAACCCCCTGCTCGGAAAAGCCCCAACCTTGAGGGCTTTTTGCAGCAGATAGCTAAGACACCGGTCCATGTCACTGCCGGTAGCAGCCCAGGCCGTCTGTTGTTTGCCCTGGATGCTACTGCCAGCCGGGGGCCAGGCTGGCAGCTGGCCATGCAAACCCAGCAGGCCATGTTCCAAAAAGTGGCTGATCTCGGTGGCCTGGAGATTCAACTGGCCTATTACCGGGGACTGGCGGAGTTTTGGGCCAGTGCCTGGCACAATACCCCACAGGCCCTGGTCTCATGCATGGCTAAAGTATATTGCGTACAGGGTCTGACCCAAATCCGCCGGGTCCTTCAGCACGCCCTGGAGGAGAGCCGCAACGGCAAGATCAATGCGCTGGTATTTATCGGTGACAGTGTCGAAGAAAATCCGACCCGCCTGCAAGACCTGGCCGGTCAACTCGGCATCAAAGGTATTCCCGCCTTTTTGTTCCAGGATGGGTTCGATCCCAATACCGAAACAGTATTTGCACAACTGGCCAGGCTCAGCGGCGGTGCCAGTGTCCGCTTCAATGCCGACAGCCCGGAACAGCTCAAAGCACTGCTTGAAGCTGTCGCAGTCTACGCAACCGGGGGTCGCAAAGCCCTACTGCAGCTGACTCAGCAGAGCACCCATGAAGTCAAACACCTGATCCAGCAGCTGCGCTAACGATCGCCATGTTGCGCACTGCGAATCCTTGGCAAGTACCCTCCTTATCTGCTCCTGCTTACTACCCCCCCACAGCACCCTGTCAGGCTGCTGAAATTGGGCTCTGTAATCCCTTCAACGCCCGACTTAGACCTAAGCTTGACCTAGTTGATTTAAAATGTTATGGTTTTTTTGGGAGGC
>CAYQAP010000033.1:0-1613 GCA_964415515.1 uncultured Gammaproteobacteria bacterium
TGCCCATGTTTACCACTGATGGCGTCTGGGGTGAAGACACCTCAGCGTGCACCGCATGCCATACGGCCAAGCCTGACGAGGCCGCCCATGAGATGAATCTCACTTCCTATAAAGGGTTGATGTCCGGTGCTGATACCATTTCCGCGCCTCCGGGAGTTGGAATTTTCGGCGAGTCAAAAATCGGCGCGACCGACTATAACTGGGGTCATTCAAAGCTGAAAGGGCGTCTGCGTAACAACCGCATGCCTCCCGGAGTTGAGTTTGACATGACCGAAGAGAACCGTGACGGACCGATTGTTTTGCATGGCAAAAGATAAGTCAGACGTTACTATAAATACTAAAGGCGGGAGGACCACCTCTCGCCTTTTTTTATTTCTGGGATTTAGACATGGCTAAAATAACAAAAAAAACTGTAATTCTGTTCTTCGTTATCCTCTCCGCCGCCGCTATGTGGCTGGGAACGAACATGACGGTAAACGCCGCTGACGCCTCCCTAAAGCTGGCCTGGAGCATCAAAATCGGCAAGGAGATCTCCTCCCCGATGGAGGTGGATAATGATGTTGTCGTGGTATCGAATAGCGAACGAATGATGGCGTTTGATATACCAACTGGCAAACCGTTATGGAAACACAAACCCGAAGCGGAAATCTGGACCCATAGCTTGGCAAGCGATGGCGAGCGAGTCTTCTTCTGTATGAATGGGGGAACGATGGCGGCGCTAAACGGCGCAGACGGCGCGGTGCTGTGGAAAATTGATCTTGGCATTAACTGCCAGCATCCGCCGCATGTTTCGAACGGGATGCTTTATGTGCCGACGACATTTGTCGGACAGGGGTTGAAGGGAGACCCCCTGACCGGGGCCAAGCTTTATGCCATCAACCCAGCCAACGGCCAGGTCAACTGGGCCTTCACCAGCGGCAACTATATTTTACAGACTCCCTACCGCAAAGGCGGGACGGTCTATGTCAGCGGCGGCTATGTTGATCCTAATATTGAAGTGGACGAGGGCGGCTTGGCCCGCTTTTACGCGCTGGATAGTGAGACCGGTCAGGTGAAATGGACCTATGAGTCGAAAGACGGATATACAAAGGCCCTCTACGCCACCGAGAAACGGCTCGTTTTTATCGCCTACCGTGACCATGTGAAGGCTCTGAATACGGCCAACGGTAAACTGGTCTGGACGCGGGGCACCGGGAATTGGGTTCCCTCGCTTAGCGGCAAGGATGGCGTGGTCTTTTATGGATCCGCCAATACAAAAGTCCATGCCTGGGACGCCTTGGACGGTAAAACCCGCTGGGAGTACAATATTCCAAGTGGAACCTTCAACTACATGCTGGGTGCTCCGGTCTTTGCGGGCAACAAACTTTACTTCCTGAGCCAGCGCGGGACGGTATTCGCGCTAAATCGGGAAAACGGTAAGTTTCTATGGTCCCACCCAACGAAGATTAAATCACATCGGGGGTTGAGCATAAGCGGCAAGACCTTGTTTATGGGGGACTTTTCAGGACGTCTCCATGCCTACAAAATATTGAAGTAATCCAGAATTATTCCAACCCCATTAATGAACAGGCGAAGTCGCGGGTGTCGAAGGGGTATAGAAGATAAAACACCTT
>CAYQAP010000033.1:1713-27598 GCA_964415515.1 uncultured Gammaproteobacteria bacterium
TGTTACCAAGGCAACTCAGGAGTTGTTGTGAAAATCAGGGTTTGTTTTGCCCTGCAAAAAACCTTGTAGAGCGGGTAGAATGAGCGCCCCTTGTGATTTTCTCTGTGAGTTGCAGAATTGACAAAAACTGCTTTAATCTGTGGCGTCTCGGGCCAGGATGGTGCCTATCTGGCCCGCCTATTGCTCAGCAAGGGCTATCGGGTGGTTGGTACTTCACGTGATGCCCGTACGTCACGTTTCAACAACCTGTCCCAACTGGGTATCACAGGCTCGGTCGAGCTTCGCTCGATGTCGCCAACCGACTTTCGCAGTGTGTTGTATACCGTCGATAAAGTACAGCCCGATGAGATTTATAATTTCTCCGGTCAGAGTTCGCTGGGCGTGTCTTTTCAAATGCCGGTGGAAACGCTGGAAAGCCATACGTTGAGCATCATGAATCTACTTGAAGTGGTGCGCTTCATCAATCGCCCGGTACATATTTTCAACGCGTCATCTGGAGAGTGTTTTGGTGGTGGTCGTGGAGAGGCATTGGATGAATCCGCGCCATTTCATCCTCGCAGTCCCTATGCGGTGGCCAAGGCAGCAGCATTCTGGCAGGTTTCGACCTATCGAGAGGCCTATGAGTTGTATGCTTGTTCAGGGATATTATTCAATCATGAATCGCATTTACGCGGGTTGGATTTTGTGACCCGGAAAATTACCGATAGTGTCGCTCGCATTCACCTTGCATTGCAGCAGCAGCTCAAGCTGGGGAATATTGATGCACGACGAGACTGGGGGCATGCCGAAGATTATGTCAACGCCATGTGGTTGATGCTGCAGCAACCTCAACCCGAAGATTATATTATCGCCAGCGGAGGTACCGAGACAGTGCGGGCTTTTACGGAAAATGCTTTTGCGGCTATTGGTCTAACGCTGCAATGGCAGGGGCAGGAGCTGGATGAAGTTGGTATTGATCAGCATGGAGTGACTAGGGTCAGCATTGATTCGAAATTTTTTCGCTTGGTTGAGGTCCAAGTCATGCACGGCAACCCCGCTAAAGCCGAACGACAACTCGGCTGGCGGCGTCAGCACACCTTGACCTCACTTACCTCTGAAATGGTTGCAGCAGATATCAAGGCATTGCAGCGACCCTAAACTGGCATCCAGACAGTTTCATGTGTGGGTTTTGGTGGGTCGAATAAGGCCTTGACGACCCGATTTCCGGCGGCATAATGGGTGGGTCGATACGCGGGTGTGGTTCAATGGTAGAACCTCAGCTTCCCAAGCTGATGACGTGGGTTCGATTCCCATCACCCGCTCCAATAATTCTTTGCAGCGCACTCAGTGCTTATCCCACTGGAGCTTCTGAAAATCAAAGCCCTCTTCGATAGTGGGTTTAATGATTTTGAAATAAGGTGACAGATCAAAATCGCGTGGTGCGAACAGGCTGTGATGGCGAATATGCAGAATTTCCTTTTCGCTGTAGCGATACGGGGTCTGTCGGTGTTCGATCAAGGGCAATATGGGGTAATCGATCAACTGGTAGGCTTGCGCTATCAGCGTTGAACAAATGGCCTGGGTGGGATCACCACTGCCGGCTGCCAGCAGCCGACGCCGGAAGCGGGCCGGAACCGGCGGTTTTGGCAGCAGATAGCGCATCAGGTCGGTGACATTTTTCAGGTCATAGGATTTGCCAAGGCTGTTGGTTACAAATTGCACGACCCGCTGGCATTGTGCTTCATCAAGTCCGACCGGGCGACAGATGCGGGTATTGAATTCGGCATATTTAGCCAGCGGGACGGCAATGACGCCTTCTTCCAGGTCAGCTTCAATCAATTCACAGCTGTGGCCGTGACGATTGTTCAGCTCGGCCTGAGGCCCCACATACAAGGCGGCGTGCGACCAGGTTGACTGGGTCAGGTATTTGATAACGATACTGATCCGGGTGTCTCCTTCAACCAGCACAATATCACCCGGGCGCAGGATCTGTCGCAGTTTTTCGGTGTTTTTTACTGAGAAGGGGGTATATCCGGGCAAGGGGCGACTCAGGTACTTGGCCAGAGATTGCCCCAGTTTTTGACGAATTTTGTTCAGCATTGCGGTGTTTCCGTGCCTGATCGTGACAGCCTTTAAGGTTCACTCAACGGCTCTGTTAACGTGCCACTTCAGCCAGCCATTGACTCACGCCATCATATAGACATATTTAATGACACTATGTTGTTGTTTTTCAAGTGGCTTATCAGGTTTCTAGCAAAATTAACCTGCTCCAGGTCGATTATCACCTGAAGTGGCGTACTATTTTCCGTTTCGTTGACGATCGATCCAGACAATATTCTCAGCAGTAGAATATTTTGCGGAAATCCTATGAACCTGACAATCGCTGCGCTGGTGCTGTTTTCTGCTGTACTGCATCCACTCTGGAACGCGGTGGTCAAGCGCCAGGTGCGAACTGATACCGCATATCGGATTGGTCACCGTGTTGATGGTATTGTCCTTGGCGCATTCGGCTGTACTGAGGTTTGATCTGCTGGTGGCGACTGTTTGGCCATTCATTGCAGCATCGGTAGTGGGACAGTTGCTGTAGGGATCTTCAATGATGATCACGCTGCGCCAGGGCGACCTGTCCAGTTATTATCCGATTGTTCGCTCTTCTCCGGTGTTTATGGTCATTGTCAGTGTGTTGTTCCTTGGTGAAAGCTATTCGTGGTTATTAATCATCGGTATCGCTTGTGTATTAGGTGGAGCCTTTGTCCTGTAATACCGGGGGAGGTCACATTTTCTGGATGAGACGAGAACCTTGTTGTTCGCTTTGTTGGCCATGTCTGGGACCGGGATCTATTCTCTGGTTGATGCGCGTGCAGTGCAGTCGATTGAGCCTCCGGTACTGTTTTTCTGGATTGAGTTTTTCTCCTTGCCCAGCTATTTGCTGATCATCCGTTATTTCGGAGTACCGGAGATACACTATCGTTCTGGGATGCTTTTCTCGGTGCCGGCTTTGCCACGATTGGTGTCCGGGGGAGTCCCTGTTTCGTTCCGGCCCCATTGGGCCTTTATTGCCCGGAAGCGAACGTCGCACCGTTTGCCTGCTACCGCTGTCCCTATGGATGCGAGTGTGGGCCTGAGAAGTCAGCAGAAGCGGCTGAGCGCAGTCATTTTTGGTGGACATTTGATCTGCAGAATCGTATTATTCCATTATTATTCAAGGGAGTTTTGCAATGAAAACACTGATTAAAAACGGTACTATAGTAACTGCAGGAGATATCTTTACCGCAGATCTGCAGATCGAAGACGAGCGGATCACTCTACTTGGTACAGATCTGCAGGCTGCAGGTGCACGGGTCATTGATGCCAGCGGTCTGTTGGTGATGCCGGGCGGGATTGATGCGCATACTCACCTTGATATGCCATTTGGAGGCACCACCACAGCAGATGATTTTTATACCGGCCAGCGGGCTGCAGCCTTCGGAGGCACGACAACTCATGTTGATTATGCCCTGCAGCAGAAAGGTGGCACCCTGCTCCAGGCGGTAGAATTGTGGCAGCAGAAAGCCACAGGAAAAGCCGTTATCGACTATGGCTTTCATGTCGCCGTGACCGATCCTGGTGCGGCGGTAGTCGAGGAAATTGAGCAGCTCCCCGATGCCGGTATTTCCAGTCTCAAGGTATTCCAGCAGTACAAGGGCTTGTTCATGGTCGATGACACCACCCTGTTTCAAGTTATGCAGGCTGCGAAGCAAGCCGGTGTTCTGGTGATGGTACATGCCGAAAATGGTGATGTTACCGATATTGTGACAAAACAGTTGATCGCGGCCGGCAAAACAGGGGTCCGTTATCACTTGACCGCACACCCACGGGAAATTGAAGCCGAAGCAACTGGCAGGGCGATTGCTATAGCCGGGGTTACCGGTTGTCGGTTGTATGTCGTGCATATGACCTGTGAGGATTCTGTGGTCGAATTGGCGTTGGGCCGATCAAGAGGCTATGAGGTGATGGGCGAGACCTGCACCCAGTACATGTTCAAGTTCGAACGGGATATGCAGGTTGATGGTTACGAAGGTGCGAAGTGGGCCTGTGGGCCACCGGTTAGGACACCGCTGGATGCTGAATATCTGTGGCGCTCTTTGACCGATAGCACCTTGCAATTTGTGGCTACCGATCATTGTTCATTCAATTATGATGGTGGCAGGGATGGCAGGAAGCCGGGCAAGGAACTGGGTAAAGAGGGATTCCATAAGATTCCCAATGGTATCCCAGGTATCGAAGACCGGATGCCGGTGATGTATCATCACGGAGTGAATGGTGGGAAATTTGATATCAACCGTTTCGTAGCCATCACAGCGACCAATCCGGCCAAAGCACTGGGTCTGTATCCGCGCAAAGGGACCATTGCAGTTGGTGCCGATGCAGATATCGTACTCTGGGATCCTGATAGAGAGCATACGATTTCTGCTAAAACCCATCATATGAACGTCGATTACAATGCCTATGAAGGCATGCGGGTCAGAGGTTGGCCGGTGCGAACCTTGTTGCGAGGTAAAAGTATTGTTGTCGAAGGCCGCTGGCAACAGGAAAAGGGAGCAGGACAGTTTGTCCATCGGCATAGTGGGGCTTTTTTATAAACGGCTCCAGGTGGGTAGGCAATAAGGGGATGTGAACCATTTTCACAGGTATAATGCAGTCTGTTTCGATCGATAATTACTGTATTCAGGTATAGACCATGAATTTTGAGCAAGCACGGTTGAATATGATCACACAGCAGATCAGGCCATGGAGCGTTCTCAACGAGGACGTGCTGAAGGCATGCAATCAGGTTCCCCGAGAAGCCTTTGTTCCACAGCAGTATCGCAGCCTGGCCTTTGCCGATATGCAGTTACCACTTGGTCATGGCCAGGTCATGATGTCACCCAGGTTGGAGGCCCGCTTGTTGCAAGCGCTGGAATTACAGGCTGGTGACAAGGTGTTGGAAATCGGTACTGGCAGTGGTTTTATGACCGCTTTACTGGCTTCGCTGTCCAAGACCGTGTGCAGCCTGGAGATCTTTCAGGATTTGACTCATGCGGCGGAACAGAAGCTGTTTCAACAGGGGGTACAGAATGCCGAGGTAGTCTGTGGTGATGGTGCCGCTGGTTGGCCAGGTTCTGCACCCTATGATGCCATTTTGGTCACCGCTTCGTTGGTCGAAATCCCTTCATCATTCAAGGAACAGCTGAGTTCGGGTGGCCGTCTGGTGGTGATCGTCGGTGAGGACCCGATCATGGAAGCACGTTGTCTGCGACGACTGAATGATTCAGATTGGTCCGAGTCCCGTCTCGTGGATACCTCAATCCCACCGTTGCTGGATGCGACTGCAACTGTCGTACAGCGCCCATCTTTTATTTTTTAGGGTTTGTACATGTCCGTAAACATCGCCTGCCGATGTCTGCTGCTGTCAGCACTATCGATCACTGCACTGCAGGGGTTTGCGGCGCGGGTTGAGGCCGAAAATCTCTGGCAAATGTATCAAAAAGCTCTGCAATCAGATCCTGTTCTGAAAGCTGAGGCCTTGAATTTCAAGGCAACCAGGGAGGCCCGGATACAGGCTGAGGCTGCGACAAATTCAGCGGTCAGTGCACAGATCCAATATGCCGAGAACTACAATCGCCTGTCAACAACGCCGTCAGGTAATCAGTCAGCAAGCTATGGTGAAGGCAGCTACAACGTGACACTAAGCCGACCATTGTATAATAAGCCTCTCGAACTCGGTAAATTGCAGGCCAGAGATCAGGTTCGTGCAGCAACCGAGAAACTGGCAGCAAGTCAACAGGATTTGTTGGTGCGGGTAGCGGTGGCATATTTTGCGATTTTGGCTGCTGAGGATGATATCGGTACTTCGCAGGCGGAGAAACAGGCAATTTCACGGCAGTTACTGCTTGCCAAAGAGCGCCTCAAAGTGGGTCTTGGTACGGCAACAGATTTGTATGATGCCCAGGCTCGTCTGTCATTGGCCCAGGCCGCAGAAATTTCTGCGGTCAACACGCTTGAAGACGCACAACGTGGCTTGGCTGAGATTGTCGGTACGGATGTCTCTGGCCTGGCACTGCTGTCGCCGGTTGCGTTGTTGGCGGTGACTCGGCCCAAACAACTGGACAATTGGCTGCAGATCACCAAAGACCAAAACTACACGCTGGCACAAAGCAGGCTGAGTGTTGAGATAGCCCGAAAAGGACTCAAAATTGCTCAGGCTGCACGGTCACCGGCACTGGCGCTTTCCTTAAATCACAGCGGTCTAAACAGCAACGGTGGTTTTAGCGGCAGTAGTGATGCATTCAGCAATAGTATAAAATTGTCTTTATCGATGAACCTCTATCAGGGTGGAGGCATTGACTCGAAGAGCCGAGAAGCCGGCTATCGCCTTGAGGCTGCAGTGCAACAGCACGAGTCAACAGTCCGTACTATCGATCGTTTAGTACGCGCCGCTTACCACAACACGACCAGCAGCCTCGAGCGGATGGAAGCCCTTAAGCTGGCAGTGCGGGCCGGTGAAAGTGCTTTGCGGGCAAAGCAGGAAGGTTTCGTTGCCGGGCTTGGGACCAATCTGGATGTGCTGGATGCACAGCGTGATCTGTATCGTGCCAAGCGGGATTATTTAAAGTCCCGCTATGAGTACATCACCAATCTTCTGCGCCTGAAGCAGGCAGCAGGTATCCTTAAGGAAGCTGATCTCAAAAAAGTTAATGCTTGGCTAGAGTAGGGGGTCAGGACTTGTTTCGCGCATTACGAAAGTGATAATCTATTCAAATGACCAGGCCGTTACGGATTGAATATGAGGGTGCAGAATATCATGTAACGTCACGTGGCAATGCACGCGCAGATATTTTTTTGTCTGACGATGACCGGATCATGTTTCTCAACGTTCTGGGCCATGTAGTAGATAGGTTCGGCTGGACCTGTCATGCTTATTGCCTGATGGCAAATCATTATCATCTGATGATACAAACACCGCAAGCGAACCTCAGCCGAGGTATGCGTCAGTTAAATGGCATGTATACCCAACGTTTTAATCGCAAGCATGATCGCGTCGGGCATGTGTTTCAGGGTCGGTTCAAGTCGATCGTTGTCGATAAAGATGCCTATCTACTAACGTTAAGCCGGTATATTGTTCGTAACCCCGTTGCTGCTGGTATGGTCGAGAATGTTAGCGACTGGCCGTGGAGCAGCTATCAGGCAACTATGGGTGAAGTTCCTGCCCCTGATTTTCTGGATGTTGACTGGCTGTTATCGCAGTTCGGTAGGCAGGCAGCCCTAGCTCGGTTGGCGTACGCTAATTTTGTTTCTGAAAAAGAAATCACCTCTCCTTGGGTTTTGTTAAACGGACCAGATATTTTGGGTAATGATACCTTTAGACAGCAGTTACAGGCTGAAAATACCGAGGCTCAGATAGGAATTCCGAAGCGAAAACAGTTGTTAAGACATCTGCCTCTTTCTGAAATTGTGAGGGCGGATAGAAAGAGAAGTGACTGGATGCGGGAGGCCTATCGGGAACATGGGCACACGATGCAGGAGATTGCAGATTATGCTGGGATACATCATTCCACGGTGAGCCGTTTGATTAAAGTTGGCGATAGAAATGCGCGAAGCAAGTCCTGACCCCTATGCTGTCATAATATTGTAATATTCTCTGGACATACTGCGGGCTCCTAAAACTCTCTATTTTGAGGACTATGATGATCAAGACATCACAATGGAGCAAAGATAAACGCTTGCGGTATGGACTAGTTGCCGTTGTCATGATGGCGGCCTCTGGCCTCTCTTCATCGCTGGTTGTACAAGCCTCGACCACGATTAATGGTGCTGGGGCGACCTTTCCTTATCCCGCCTATGCCAAATGGGCCTATACTTATAATAAAAAGACCGGCAAGAAACTGAATTACCAATCTATCGGATCCGGTGGTGGTATTAAACAAATCAAGGCCAGGACGGTTGATTTTGGGGCCTCTGATGCACCAATGAAACCGGAAGAGCTGCAAAAGTATGGTCTGATGCAATATCCCATGATTATGGGGGGCGTGGTACCGGTGGTACATATTCCTGGAATTGCGGCCAATCAACTCAAGCTTACGGCTGCGAATCTGACCGACATCTTCCTGGGCAAGATCAACAAATGGAATGACAGTCGTATTGCTGCCAACAACAAGGGGCTGGTTTTGCCGGATCTGAGCATTAATGTCGTACACCGCTCAGATGGTTCCGGGACCACCTGGATCTTTACCAATTATTTGAGCAAGGTGAGCAAAGCCTGGGCCGAGCAACTCGGCAATGGCAAAGCAGTTGCCTGGCCGGTAGGTGTTGGTGGCAAAGGGAACGAAGGGGTCGCCGCATTCATCAAGAGGCTTAAAGGCTCTATTGGTTATGTTGAATATGCGTATGCCTTGCAAAACAAAATGGCTACCGCATTATTACAGAATCAGTCCGGGACATTTGTGGCTCCGAATTCGGAAAATTTTCAGGCAGCGGCGATTGGTGCTGACTGGGTCCATGCCAAGGGCTATTACATCGTTCTGACCGATCAGCCTGGAGCAAAATCCTGGCCGATCACCGGTGCTTCTTTTATCCTCATGTACAAGAAACAGACCAATGCAGCACAGGCCAAAGAAGTACTGCAGTTTTTTGACTGGAGCTACAAGAACGGTGCTGCCGCAGCCATGTCACTGGATTATGTGCCGATACCGGAAAGCGTAGCCAATCTGGTTCGTGCTACCTGGAAAAAGGAGTTGCATGATACCTCTGGCCAGCCAATCTGGAATTAGTTACATGCCCGGAACAAAGAGGTAAGCAAACTCTGTTTCGCCGGGAGGTCACGTCGACATCCCGGCGAATTTTACTAGAATCCTGGAGTTTATTACTCGAATGTCGATGCTTCAAATGTTCCGGCAGATGAAATACAATCGTCACTCCCGCAACACAAGCGTTATAGAGTCGCCTTGAGGTCGCCATGAACTGCACCTTGCTGCCTATCCAACACTGGTTTGTGAACCCGATGATGCGTACCCGGTGATGGGCCCCAAATCCCGAACCTGGGGCGATCCTGTATTCAAAGGGATCACCTTTAGTTTCGCCATGGTTATTCTGGTTTTGTTTGTTGCCATCATCCTGGCCTTGTGGATGGCCGCACAGCCTTCCATCGAACGCTTTGGCTTGTCTTTTTTGACCAGCAGTGTCTGGAATCCGGTCAAGGATAACTTTGGAGCATTGGTTCCGATCGGTGGCACCCTGATTTCAACCCTGATCGCGATTGTGGTGGCGGTACCATTTAGCATTGGGGTGGCCCTGTTTCTGGCCGAACTGGCGCCAGCCTGGTTGCGTGGGCCATTCGGTATTGCGATCGAGCTGCTGGCCGCTATTCCCAGCATTGTTTACGGTATGTGGGGGCTGTTCGTATTGGCGCCTTTGATGGCTGACCATGTACAGCCCTGGTTGCAGCACTACCTGGGATTCTTACCCCTATTTTCCGGTTCCACTATGGGTATCGGGATGCTTACTGCCGGTTTGGTGCTGGCCTTGATGATTTTGCCTTTTATTGCAGCCGTGACGCGTGATGTTTTTTTGATGGTACCGCAAAACCTGAAGGAAGCAGCCTATGGCCTCGGTTGTACGACCTGGGAAGTGGCCCGTGATGTGATGATTCCGTATGGCAAAAAAGGCATAGCCGGGGCCGTTTTTCTGGGCTTGGGTCGGGCTTTGGGAGAGACCATGGCCATCACCTTTGTGATTGGTAATGCGTACCATCTGTCCTGGTCATTATTCGCTCCCGGGTCTTCAATAGCTTCCACTCTGGCCAATCAATTCACCGAGGCGGATAGTGATGTCTATCTATCCTCCCTGATTGAACTGGGTCTGGTACTGTTTGTTCTGACCTTCATTATTTTAGGCTTGGCCCAAGCCTGGTTGCGACGCAGTAGCTCAATGGGGGCGCAATGACTCGTCTGCAACGTCGCAAGCTAAGCAATCGTATCATTCTGGGTATTTCCGGGCTGGCTGCGGTCGCCGGGCTGTTGATGTTGGGCTGGATTCTCGGCGATGTGGCCATGAAAGGATCTGGTGCTATTAACTGGAGTTTTTTTACCGAATTGCCAGCACCTCCGGGTATGGATGAAGGAGGTTTGGCGAATGCCATCGTCGGGACTTTCCTGATCACATTGGTCGCTGCTTTACTGGCGGTGCCGCTGGGGGTATTGGCGGGCACCTGGTTATCCGAGTTTGGCCGAGACAGCCGACTCGGCAATACGGTGCGTTATTTTTCCGATATTCTGGTTTCAGCGCCCTCAATCGTGATCGGAGTTTTTGTTTATCTGGTTATGGTCAAACCCATTGGCCATTTTTCCGGCTGGGCCGGGTCTGTGTCCCTGGCTATTATTATGTTGCCAGTGGTGAGCCGGACCAGCGAGGAAATGCTCAAGCTGGTCCCCCATGAATTGCGCGAAGCTTCCTTGGCGCTGGGCTCACCCTATTGGCGAACCTTGCTGCAGGTGGTCTATCGGGCAGCGGCCAGTGGTATGATCACCGGCATTATACTGGCCATTGCCAGGGTGGCAGGGGAAACCGCGCCACTATTATTCACAGCGCTGAACAGCCCCTATTGGTTGGAGAGTCTAAATGAGCCGGTAGCAAATCTGACCGTAACCTTGTTCAACTATGCCATGAGTCCATATGATGAATGGCATACCAAAGCCTGGGGTGCTGCTTTGCTGATTACCATGGCAGTGTTGATCGTGACATTATTTACCCGCTTGATGTTGTATCAGAGGAGTAGGCATTGATAGCTACAGCAGTACAGGAATTACCCTCAACACCGGGGTTGTCCCCGCAGCCTGGGGACCAGGGATACGATGAGACAGCGGCCGAGATGGAGATCAAGATGTCGGTGCGCAACCTGGATTTCTTCTACGGTGAAAAACAGGTGCTGTTCGGCAATACCTTGGATATTGCAGCCAACAAAGTGACCGCCCTTATCGGTCCTTCCGGCTGTGGCAAGTCGACCCATATCCGTACCTACAACCGTATGTTTGATCTTTACAAGGGCCACCGGGCAGAAGGGGAAATCCTCCTGCATGGCTCCAATCTTCTGGATCCGCAGGTCTCTGCGCTGGAACTGCGGCACAAGGTGGGGATGATATTTCAAAAGCCGACACCGTTTCCGATGTCGATCTTTGATAATATCGCCTACGGCTTGCGGCTGCACGGTCGTTTGGGTCGTTACGAGATTGAAGACGCGGTGGAAAAGGCTTTACGGGATGCAGCTCTCTGGGATGAAGTGCATGATATTCTCGGTCAGCCGGGCAACCAGTTATCAGGGGGGCAGCAGCAGCGGCTTTGTATAGCCCGTGCCTTGGCGGTGGAGCCGGAAATTATCCTCATGGATGAGCCTTGTTCGGCACTTGATCCCGTCGCTACGGCCAAGATCGAGGAACTTATCGATGACCTGAAAAAGAAATTCACCCTCGTTATGGTGACCCACAACATGCAGCAAGCCGCTCGGGTGTCTGATTTCACGGCTTTTTTCTATCTTGGCAAATTGATAGAATTCAACGAAACCAATACCATGTTCACTAATCCAACGAAGCAGCAGACCGAAGATTACATCACCGGCCGTTTTGGTTGACCCCTCCACGCTCAAATCACCAAAACCTATAAAAACAGTTCCAGTACACTGTTGAGCAGTCGATAGCCTTGTGCCGTGGTCTTGATGCATTGCCCATCGGACTGCAACCAGCCTCGGCGTAAACCCTCGTCCACAGGAGCACGTATACAATGCTCCGGCAACCCGGTACGATCGGTAAATTCCTGGAGGCGAAAGCCCTCGGTCAGTCGCAGGGCATTGATAGCAAATTCGGTGATCAGATCGTCTTGCTTGAGTTGAGATCTACCAGAAGTGACAGCACCGTTCGTAGCTTGTTCGATATAGTCTATCGGGTGTTTGCAGTTCCAAAGACGATGATACCTGTGGTCTGCTGTCAGTTTGCTGTGGGCACCGGCACCAAGGCCCAGATAATCACCGAATTGCCAATAGTTGAGATTGTGGCGGCAGCGTTCACCGGGTTGTGCATAGGCGGATACTTCATATCGCTCATAGCCAGCTGCCGGCAATATCGTCTGCAGTTGCTGCTCCATGAGGGCCAGGGTGTCTTCCTGGGGGAGCCGTGGGGGTTGGGCGTGGAATAGAGTATGTGGTTCGATGGTCAGTTGATAGAGAGAAAGATGTGAGGGTGAGAGTGTGGTCGCTTGCTGTAGATCAGACCTGGATTCCCCAGTAGTTTGTTGGGGCAGACCGTACATGAGGTCGAGATTAAGCCGGGAAAACCCGGCGGCTTGTGCAGCAAGAACAGCTTGTCGGGCCTGTGCAGCAGTATGGATCCGACCCAGAGCCTGAAGATGCCGATCATTGAAGCTCTGCACACCGATAGAGAGCCGATTGACTCCGGCGTCTCGATAGCTACGGAAGCGGCCACTGTCACTGGAACCCGGGTTGGCCTCAAGGGTGATTTCAGCATTATTTGTCACACCAACCCGGCTGTCGGCACCTTCCAGTAACGCAGCGATACTGGCTGCACTGAACAGGCTGGGAGTACCTCCGCCAAAAAAAATGCTACTGAATCCGCTGATCCCGAATTCCTGCTGGCGCTGTTCCAACTCGGTTAGCAAGGCCTGGACATAGGCTATTTCGGGGCTGTTCCGACCTGCCGTGTGGGAGTTGAAATCACAGTAAGGGCATTTGCGAACACACCAGGGGATATGAATATACAGGGCTGTGGTGTAAGTCGAATCTGTAGTCATGAAACCACATTGAAGGGATCACCTTGCTTCCAGGCTTCGATCACCCGAGCGATTTCGTCGACCAGACGTTGCCGGGTTTCCCGGGTTGCCCAGGCGGTATGCGGGGTGACAAGCAAATTTGGGATACCTGCTGCCAGCAGTGGATGGTTGGCGGAAGGCGGCTCGGTACTGAGAACATCGATGGCGGCAGCAGCAATTCGGCCTTGGCGCAGGGCGGCTGCCAGTGCTTCCTCATCGATAATTCCGCCACGGGCGGTATTGATCAGAAAGGCGCTTTGTTTCATCAGACCCAAGGCTTTGGCATCGATCAAATGCTGAGTTTCCGGGGTCAGAGGGCAATGTAGGCTCAATACATCAACCTGTGGCAACAAATTTCGCAGTGGCAGGCGCTCAGGTGGGCAGGTTGTGGCGCCGGGCCGAGCCGCGAGCAATACCTGCATGCCCAGGGTCCGTGCCACAGTGGCAACACCCTGACCGAGCCGGCCATAGCCGATGATGCCTAGAGTTTTCCCGGCCAGCTCAACAATCGGGTGCTCGAGCAGACAGAACTGGGCACTGCGTGACCAGATACCAGCCAATACATCCTGGTAATAACGATACCAGTTGGTGGCCATGGCGGTCATCAATGCCAGCGTATGCTGGACTACCGCTGGTGTTGAGTAATCGACAATATTGCAGACTGTGATGTGATGGGCACGGGCCGTACCCAAGTCGATATGATTGTAGCCGGTAGCGGCGGTCACGATCAGACGGGCATGATGAGCGGCCCTGATTTCCTCATCACCAAGGCGTACCTTGTTGGTGATGATTACTTCGGCTTCGGCAATGCGTGGCACCACCTCACCAGGGCCGGTAGCGGAGTAGTGCGTCCAGTGATCGAGCGATTGATCCAGATGGGTGTTGTCCAAATCATTGCGATCGTAGCTGTCCTGATCCAGGGTTACTCCACGCAGCATGGCCATTTTCCCGGCAGTAGAGGGTTCAAGTTTCGCTTTTTGGCTGACGTTGCAACAATTCGGTCACTGCAGAAACGGGTGTCAGGCCTTCATACAGTACACGCCTCACTTGTTCGGTAATGGGTAGTTCGATAGCATGCTGTCGTGCCAGCGTGCAGAGTTGCTGAACATTATCCAGGCCTTCGATGGCCTGGCCCAGTTCAGTAACTGTCCGGGCCAGCGACTGCCCACGCCCAAGACCCAGACCGAGACGGCGATTGCGTGATTTGTCATCGGTACAGGTCAAGACCAGATCACCGAGGCCGGCCAGGCCCGTCAGGGTTGCCGGTTTGGCACCGAGCACCTGCCCGAGGCGCTGGATTTCCGATAAACCACGGGTAATGAGTGCCGCCCGGGCATTGGCTCCCAGGCCCAGACCATCACTGATACCGGTGGCAATGGCGATGACATTCTTCACGACCCCGCCCAGTTGCACACCAATAAAATCGGCATTGGTGTAGATTCGGGTGGATGCAGTCTGGAACCAGCTGGCTACCTGGTCGGCGGTTGCCATCGAGGTGCCCGCAACCGTCAAGGCTACCGGCTGACCCAGTGCGACTTCGCGGGCAAAACTGGGCCCGGAAACGATCGCCAGTTGTGATGGCTCGGGAAATAACCTGCGGGCGTGCAAGGACAACAGTTGCCCGGATTGCGGGTGCAGACCCTTGGTGCCCCAGGCCACGGTGACAGGCCGGTCCATCGCCAGTGACAGACTGGATAATTGCTCAACAACGGTCATGAAGGTGCGACTGGGTACCACCACCAGAAAACGGGTGCATGCCTTTGTTGCCTGAGTGAGCGCAACCACCGGTTGCAGGCTGGTGGGAAAATCAATGCCTGGCAGATACTGGTTGTTGCAGCGGTGTTGTTGCAGCAGCTGAAGATGCGAGGGACGGTGACCCCAGAGTCTGACCGGTATTCCGGCACGAGCCAGAACAATAGCCAGCGCAGTACCCCAGGACCCGGCACCCAGTACGGCCACCGGCTGTCGTTGTTTCCCCGGCTCCTCGATTGCCTTGTTCACAGGAGCGCAGACTTCTAGTCGTCGGTTGAGATGGGTACGCCTTCTTCTCCTGCACCATTGGACTTGCTGTGATTTTTCTGGTACAAGGCCTCAAAACTGACCGGGTTGATCAGCAATTGTGGAAAGCCACCTTTGCCCGCCAGATCAGATATGGCTTCACGAGCAAATGGCAGTAGCACATTGGGGGCGGCCACTTCCAGGGCCAGTGGCAACTCGGACTCATCAATATTAACAATACGAAACACCCCGGCCTGATGGACTTCAATCAGAAAAATCGTATGCTCACCTTGTTTGGCGGTCACTGTGACTTCCAGCACCACATTGTAGAAGCCATTGTCACTGTCCAGCTCCTGATGGCTGACATTGATCTGGATGTCTAGCTCCGGGGCAAGATTTTCGCGGGTAAAAACAGCCGGAGCGTTGGGTGATTCCAGCGACACGTCTAGCAGGTAAATTTTCTGGATGTTAAATTGTAAAGCTTTGGTTTGTTCTGTCATGGTGTGACTCGGCTCATCGTTCAGTGGGGGGGTTCTGTTGCGTGGTTATTACTATTAGTCAAGTACTTGCGGCCCTTGATCCGGGGATGATTCAGCGCTCTACCGGCATGTTTTCCTTTTCCCAGGCAGCCAGACCGCCTTCAAGGATATACACTTGACTGAATGCCTGGCGACTCAGTTTATTGGCGGCCCGACCGGATCGGTTGCCGGTTCGACAGGTGATGACTATGGGTTTGTCCTTGAATTTTTCCAGCCCGGGCAAGGCATCACTCAAGCCGCTTAAAGGCACATTTTTTGCTGCCGGGATGTGCCCCTTTTTATATTCCTTGGCTTCTGAAACATCGATCAGTTGTGGATTCTCGTCACTGGCAAGGCGCATATACTGCAAGATGCTCAAGCGTTTGACCCCGGACATTTTCTGTCGCAATGGTTCCAAGACAATCAGCCCGACAATACCAACCAGAGCGACGAACAAGTACCAGTTCTGGCGAATAAATTCAATTTCCATAAAAAACCTGCTACCGTGGATTAGTGATAAAAACCGTGCGCAAGGGTAGCGGCTGCAAGGCTGTCTGGCAAGCGCAATCCATGTTCTGATACTGAACTCACAGCATTACCCGCTCGATTCCACCCTGCTTGAGGGTTTGCACAAAATCCTGTTGCCAGTTTGGTCCCAGTTGATCGCGCGCCAGTTCTTCGACCACATAGCGGACCTCGAGACCGGTAACCTGATGATAACGGGTCAAGCCCTGCATGCAGGCCGGACAGGAAGTGAGCAACTTGACCTCGCCATTTTCACAGTGCGTATGACCGGTCAGAGACCGAATACCGTGTACCAGCGTTTCCTGTTTCAGAAAGTGCAGTTGACTGGCGATGTCCGGTCGGGATACGCCGAGGGTCCCGGCTTCACCACAGCAGCGCTCGGTCAATTCGACCTTGTGATTCATCAGCCGTTGCACGACCTGCATGGGATTGTACCGTTTCATCGGTGAATGACAGGGGTCATGATAGAGATAGTCGGTCGCGCTGCTGTGCGACAGTGCGACGTCTTTTTCCATCAGATACTCGTGAATATCCAGTAGTCGGCAATCGGGGAAAATCTGTTCAAACTGATAATTCATGAGCTGATCCATACAGGTGCCACAGGAAACGATGACAGTATGAATATCAAGGTAGCTCAGGGTGGTGGCCAGGCGATGAAACAGTACCCGGTTCTCGGTAGTGATTTGCTGCCCCCGGTTGTTTTGGCCGGCCGCAGTTTGCGGATAACCGCAGCACAGGTAGCCCGGCGGCAAGATAATTTGTTGATCCAGGTGGTAAAGCATGGCCAGGGTGGCCAGCGCAATATCACTGAACAAGCGCTCCGATCCACAGCCAGGAAAATAGAAGACAGCGTCTGTCTTTACTCCGGCCAGTACAGGCTTGCGCAGCACAGGGATTACAGATTTATCCTCCAGTCCCAGCAAGCTGCGACTGGTCAGCTGTGGCAGTCGTACCCGCACCGGGTGGCGCACCAGTTCAACCGCAGAATTTCGAGTCTGTGGCCGCGTGTTGGTGCTGGCTGGCAACTGGGCATGGTGATGCAGTAAGCCAAAACGCTTGAATACACTGTGGCCCAGGGCCATGGTTGTAAATCCCCACTTCAACAGGGCTTTGCGCAGCATCCATAGAACTCTGGGATCGGAAGTGTTGAGAAAGGCCAGGGCGGCGCGCAGGCTGGGACTCCACTGTTTTTGGCCACGGTCGTTGAGGATTTTGCGCATGCGCACAGTGACATCACCAAAATCAATATTCACCGGGCAGGGGTTAAGGCACTTGTGGCAGATCGTGCAATGATCTGCCACATTATTCATTTCTTCGAAATGGTGTTGTGACAGCCCGCGTCGGGTTTGTTCTTCGTACAGAAAAGCCTCAATCAGCAAACCGGTGCCGAGGATTTTGTTGCGTGGTGAGTACAGCAGATTGGCCCGGGGGATATGGGTTTGGCACACCGGTTTGCACTTACCGCAGCGCAGACAGTGTTTGATTTCATCATTCAGAGCACCAAGTTCACTGGCCTCCAGAATAATCGCTTCCTGTTGTACCAGACGCAAAGAAGGGGTATAGGCCTGGTCGAGTCCTGATCCTGGCATGAGCTTGCCGCTGTTGAAATGGGCTTTGGGGTCGGCCTGTTGCTTGTAGTCGACAAAAGCCTGCAACTTGTCTGGATCCAGAAACTGCAGCTTGGTCAAACCGATGCCGTGTTCACCGGAAATAACCCCACCCAACGATTGTGCCAGTTTCATGATCCGTGCGACCAGTCGTTCGGCTTCATGCATCATGGCGTAGTCATTGGAGTGTACCGGAATATTGGTGTGCACATTGCCGTCTCCGGCGTGCATGTGCAGGGCGATGAATAATCTCGATTCTCGAATTTTGCGGTGAATGGCATCCAGTTTCTCACGCACTGGCTGCAGATCACGGCCAGCAAAGATTCGCCGCAGACGATCGGCAATTTCCTTGCGATAGCTGTGCACCAGGTCACGCCGCAGCAGTAGATCCAGCAGGCTGTCACCTTCGCGGATCAGGGCAATTTCCTGGGTGCGCAGCAATCCAGTATTGGTGGCCGCAGGGGCATCCAGTCTTTCCAATAGATGCTCCCAGCGTTCGATCGCCTGATCCACCGCAGCGCAGGCTGTCTCTTGTCGGCTGGCCATAATGGTGCTGTTTTCGGTCGAGGCCTCATAATCTTCATGTTGACGGGCTTCCACCAAATCACCGCACAGATACGTCCGAACTGCCCGCATGATGGCGAGCTTGTTGGTGATGGATTGTTCGATGTTGATGCGTTCAATGCCACGGTTGTATTGCGCCAGTTGCGGCAGGGGAATGACGACATCTTCGTTTATCTTGAAGGCGTTGGTATGTGCCGAGATGGCGGCAGTACGTGCCCGGTCGAGCCAGAAACTGCGCTGTGCTTCCGGGCTGACAGCAATAAAGCCTTGTCCCTGCCGGTCATGAGCCAGAGCCACGATGGTCGAGGCCATGCGGGATAAGGCCGACTCATCATCAGAGACCAGATCTACCAGTAGCACCATCTTCGGGTGTCGCCGACGCGGGGTTTTGGTGCTGTATTTAATCGCACGCACATAACGTTCGTCGAGGTGTTCGAGAGCGGATAGCTGTACCACCTCGCTGTTTTCTACCAGCGATTTGATCTCAACGATTGCTGGTACGGCCTCTGCCAGATCGCTGCCAAAGAACTCCAGACAGATCGTACGGGAACATTGCGGCATGCGATGCAGGATGAAACGGGCGGAGGTGATGAGCCCGTCACAGCCTTCCTTTTGTACCCCAGGAAGTCCCGACAGGAACTTGTCGGTGACATCTTTGCCCAGGCCCTGTGTACGAAACGCACTGCCGGGTATTTCCAGAACCCGGGGTTCACCAAGCGGCGTTGTCCCGTCCCGGCCATAGTGGCAAATAAGAAACTGTACCTTTTCCTGATCATGAATTCTGCTCAGGTTGTGGTTACGACGTTTGATCTCAAGCCAGTCCCCGGCAGGTGTTACCATGCGCCAGGACACCAGATTGTCCAGTGTCGTACCCCACAATACTGCCTTTTTACCACCGGCATTCATGGCAATATTGCCGCCAATGGTCGATGCGTTCTGTGAGGTAGGGTCGACCGCGAATACCAGTTGTTTTGTGGCTGCCAGATCAGAAACACGCTGGGTGACAACCCCAGCGCCGGCGACAACGGTGGGAACCTTCTTTTCAAGGCCAGGAAATGTTTGCCATTCGATCGGCCCCAGTTGCTCAAGTTTTTCAGTATTGATGACCGCACAGCGACTGTCCAGCGGCACCGCTGAACCGGTATAGCCGGTACCACCGCCTCGGGGAATCAGGCTCAAACCACAGGCGATGCAGGACCGGACAATCGCTGCAACCTCCTGCTCCTGATCCGGGCTGATGACGACAAACGGTAGTTCGACACGCCAGTCTGTGGCATCGGTAGCGTGAGATATCCGGCCCAGGCCACTGAAATCGATATTATCGGGCCGGGTCACCGCAGACAGTGTACGGCGTACCCTCCGACGCAGCGCGATATCCTCTTCGAAGTGACTGGCAAATTTTTCCACTGCCAGCTGTGCTGCCTGTAACAGCTGTAGCGCTTTCTGGTTGCCATCGGCCCTGGCTTCAAACTGCTGCAGGCGGTGGTGCATGCCTTCGACCAGTTGTCTCCGGCGCCGTGGATCAGATTGCAGGTCGTCATGGAGGTACGGGTTTCGTGCCACAACCCACATATCGCCGAGGATCTCGAACAGGATACGTGCAGAACGGCCCGTTCTGCGGCTGTCGCGAAGCTCACCAATCAACAGCCACATAGGTTCGCCGAGAAAGCGAATGACAATTTCCCGGTCGGAGAGGGAGGTGTAGTTATAGGGGATTTCGCGAATGCGCTGGGCTTCGGTCAAACTCATAGTCAAGGGAATATCTGGGCAACGGGAATGCCCGAAAGTTGACACCGGGCTGGTTGTGCTAGTTTATCGCAAAATCGACTGGAAAGTTTGTGGTGGTCGAAATCGCTTTGAACGGCGCCAACGAAGGTCTGATGTGAATCTGTGACCACGATTGCCCTGAATCTTAAGCTTGTCTTAATGTTTCGAGCGATAGAATCATTGCTCACTTGTACGATCCGAGAGAGCTTTGGGCAGATTTATGGACCAACGTACCCGAGACATACACCAGCAGTTCGTGGCCTTGATGCCACGCTTGCGGCGTTTTGCCGCAGGACTTTGCCACAACAGCCATGATGCGGATGATTTGTTGCAGTCAACCTATGACCGTGCACTGACCCGACTGCAGCAGTGGCAGGATGGCACCCACCTGGATCGCTGGCTGTTTCGGATCATGCATACCATGCATCTTAATTCCCGTCAGAGCAGCCATTATCGACAACAATGTGTGGCGGAGGATACGGCCGACCTGCAGCAGGGTGGTGACAGCTGGCAGGAGATGGAAACCTGGATATCTCTGCAGCAGACCCGTCGTTTGATTGCAGCTTTGCCTGAACAGCAGAAGACTGTGTTGTTGTTGGTAACCGTGGAAGGCATGAGTTACAAAGAGGCGGCCGAAGTTCTGCAATTGCCCATAGGGACGGTGACCAGCCGTTTGGCACGAGCCCGTATCAGTCTGGCAAAATCCATGGAGCCCACGACTGCTCAGTCACAAAAAAGCAGGCCTGTATTGAGAAAAGTGGTCTGATTAGCGGAGCAGTACACGCAATAGACGCTATCAACGCATACGCTTGTGATCTTGCGAGCGGCCGGTTTTTATGAGAACCAGCGCAGGAAAGCGGCAGCAGAAAGAGCGGTGATAGACAACACGGTTGATGTGATCCACACGGCGTTTAGTGTTGTGTCCAACCAGTGGTCACTGCGTAACAGGTAACTGCCAAGCAGCAGGATACCTAGGGTTGCACCCGCCATTTTTATCACCAGGGCATCGACCGCAACACCCGAAATATCCGGAAACCGCTGATAGAAATAGTAACTTACTCCAGCGAATGCTGCGCCACTGGCGGCTTGGGTTCCCCAGCCGCCAAGTGTGATCCAGGCCAGTTTTTTGCGTGTACTAACATCATGATACCGGATTGCAGCAAGCGAGCCTCCGACTGTGGCTACGGCGCCGAAGTTATGCACAACCTGAACAACTGCGTAGGTCAGGTTCTGCACTGCGCTCATTTAGAGGTGATGTCGATACAGGCCTTCAGGTCGGTCGGAACGTGTCCCTTGGTATTTTCCTCAAGACAGATACGATGCTTGCCAGCCGGGATCATCCCGACCTTGGCGGATCCTTTGGGTTGACGCAGGATGTCAAGACGTTTCTTGTCCAGATACAGATGGAAGTGGTCGCCATTTGGGGTGAATGTTGCTTCATAAGTAATTGTAACATTGTCGTTCGGAGTAACTGTTGATCCATCGGCTGGGGCACTGATGGTGATTGCGCCTGTTTTAGCAAATGCACTGCCTGAAATGCCTAGGATGAGGCTAAAAAAAGCTGGAGCCAGAATTTTGGTGTTCATGAATGCCTCCTGGAGGTGAGATGGTGGATCAGGATCATGCACCTAGATGCTATCTATTTCAGAGTGTTTTTGTCAAGTATTATGAGCACGTAGTGTTATGCGTGGAAATAAAAAATGTAACACATTGAAATAAATGCTATATTTAAAAATTTAGAAAATGGAATACGGTTAAGAATGGGCCTCTTCTTAGTAAATCAATAGGCAACATCGGCTGATTTGTCGATTCTTGCGCGAAACGCCCCTTTCAAATTAGCGGGGCATTGATAGGATTTGGCTGTTTGAACCCAAAAAAAGCAAGGATGATTAGCCTCCGCTACCCTGCATAATCCAATGATAGACCTCTTTTTTAGCGGATGTCCTGCAGCTTTTTATTTTGTGGGTCATACAGCGGTTCTGTTGCGACGATTGCCGGGTAACGCTGGCCCAGGATGCTGACTTCAAGTTGCGTTCCCTCTGCGGCGAATTCGGGCCTCACAAAGCTGAGCGCGATATTGATTTCGAGTGTATAACCGTAACCGGCCGATGAGGTGATACCGACGATTTCATTCCCATCGTACACCGGCGAACAATACGGGGCCTCGGCCACATCGGTATCGATAATCAAGGGGACAAAGCGCTGTGGGATGCCGTCATCCAGTTGTTGTTGCAATGCTTCACGGCCCAGAAATGGGCCTTTGCCCATGGCTACAAAGCGATCGAGAGATACTTCAAACGGGGTGTACTCGTGGGTCAGATCAACCTTCCAGGCTCGGTAGCATTTCTCCAGTCGCATCGAGTCCATGGCATACAGGCCAAAGTCTCTCACCCCGAATGCATCGCCGGCAGCCATCACCTGTTCATAGGTGGCAGCAAGAAACTCCATGGGCACATGCAACTCCCAGCCCAGCTCCCCGACATAGTTGACACGCATGGCGAGGATATTGGGACAGAAACCGACTTCGATATATTGTACGGACAACCAGGGAAAGGTTTGGTTGGACAGATTGGAACGGGTGATCTTGGACAACAGGTCGCGGGAGCGTGGTCCGGCGATGATCAGGGTACCGAAGCGATCGCTAAGGTTTTCATACTGCACCGAGCCATCTACCGGCATATTCAATAGCAGCCAGTCTTCCAGATACCACTCTCCGGCGGCAGCCGAGATCAGCCAGTAATGCTCGTCAGCCAGGCGGGTAATGGTCATTTCAGCAATCAGATGGCCCTTGTGATTGAGAAAATAGGACAGAGATTGGCGCCCGAGTCGGGGCATTTTTCCGGCCACCATGAAATCCAGCCACTCGGTAGCGCCGGGACCGGAAATATCGTATTTGGAAAAGCCGCCTAGATCCAGCACCCCAACGCGCTCACGAACGGCCTGGCACTCGGCCCGTACAGCATCCACCCAGTTACGTCGTGCCCGAAGAAAGGATACGGTTTGTTGTTTCGGTCTTGCACCTTGCGGGAACCAGACGGCACGTTCCCAGCCACCCTGGGCAGCAAAAAATGCTCCTTTGTTTTTTAGCTTTTCGTATACCGGCGTGGTTTTGGCCGGTCGGCCTGCGGGGCGCTGCTGATGTGGAAAGGGAATGGCATATTCATGCTGATACACTTCGATGGCTTTGGCCACCACATAATCCAGGGTGGCGTAATCGGTATAACGACGCGGATCGAATAGCCACATATCCCACTCCGACTCACCTTCGAGAACCTGCTCGGCAATGATCTTGCCGGCGCCACCGGCCTGGGTGATGCCAAAGGAAAAGCAGCAGCAATGGTAAAAATTTTCCAAGCCATAGGCCGGGCCAATGTAAGGCAGGCCATCTGGTGAGTAGGGAATAGGGCCGTTGATGACGCGGGAAATACCTGCACTGGCGAGGATCGGAACCCGCGCCATGGCCGCATTGATGTACCACTCCAGACGATCGAGATCTTCTTCCCAGAGCTGGGAGGAAAAATGTTCCGGCAAGCCGTCCAGCCAGTAGGGTGTGGCTTTCCATTCATAAGGACCGAGGATCAGGCCCTGGTGTTCCTGGCGCAGGTAGTAACTGTCATCCGGGTCACGAAACAGCGGGAGTTTTTTGTCTCTGGCGGCCAGTTCAGGGATGGTTTCCGTCACCAGGTATTGATGTGAAAGTGCGACAACTGGCAGATACTGCCCGACCATTGCGGCCACTTCACCACCACGATAGCCACCAGTATTGATGACTTTTTCACAAATGATAGTGCCTTTATTGCCCACCACGCGCCATTCTCCATTGGGCTGCTGGCCGATCGCGGTCACCGCATTGAAGCGCTGGATCTGCACTCCGAGATCCCGGGCCCCCTTGGCAAAGGCCTGGGTCAGTTGACTGGGATCGATATCACCGTCGAGTGGATCCCAGAGGCCGCCCTCAAGAGTGTGTAATTCCAGAAAGGGGTAGCAATCACGCATCTCACCCGGGGTGAGGATTTCATAATCCAGGCCCTGAGCCCGGGCCATGGAACAGACCTGTTGGAACTCGAACATTCGCTCGTCGTTCTGCGCGGATCGTATCGAGCCGGTGCGGCTGTAATTGATCGGATAATCTACATCTGCTGCCAGTCTGTTGTAGAGAGCAACACTGTAGTGCTGCATTTTCATGATATTGAGACTGCTCGAGTAGGTTGGGCAGTTGCCGGCAGCATGCCAGGTGGAGCCTGAGGTAAGTTCATCCATTTCCAGCAGAACCACGTCTGTACACCCCATCAGGGCCAGGTGATAGGCTGCACTGCAACCGACGGCACCGCCGCCGATAATCACGATTCTTGCGTGTGTTTTCATGGTGTTTTTCCAGGTAGGCTGAGCATAATGTACTGTGAGAGCTTGGGTAATGGCCAGGGTGACCTGCCGGGTTTTGTCACGACTGGTGAATCAGGCCACAGACGGAGACATGCTCGAACGTGGCAGTTTGATAACAAATTGTTCGCGGATTTGGGCATCCATTGCATCCGGGATATGCCGTGGGAAGTGTTCTTTAAGTGTCTTATTGACAATGTTCTCCGCCACAGACAGTGCCGTTGGGCGGCCTTTTTCGTCCCATTCCTTCGGGCTGCTGCGGTCGGCAGTTATCGGGTAGTAGTATTCGGTTTGCATCCGTTGTAAGGTCTGTTCATGGCCCAGATAATGACCGGGTCCATCTTCGCAGACCATGCGCATCGATTCAATACCGATCGTTTCATCGCTCACTTCAATGCCACGGACCGTGCGCAAGCTGTCACCGATGGTGTCGTTGTCCAGGACAAAACTTTCATAACAACAGCCCATCAGACTGCTGTGCATACCGGCGGCTTCGTAAATCAGATTGGCCCCTGAATTGGCGGTCAGGGCATGGCAATAGCCTTTTTCGGCACCGGCCTGGTAGTCGGGAATTTTTGAATCACTCATGCCCGAGCAAATACCGGTAGGCAGGTCATAGAATCGCCCCATCTGGGCACAGGCAGCAACCAGGAGAGCCTGTTCCGGGCTGCCACCACTCATGGCACCGGTACGAAGATCAGAAACAAAGGGCCAGGTGCCAAATAGCACCGATGCACCGGGTTTGATGGCATTGGCGATACAGAATCCGGCGATGACCTCGGCCGTTTGCTGGACCACTGCACCGGCCAGGGCCGCGGGTGAGGTCGCACCGGCCTGACCTGCGGCCAGTAACAGGCAGGGCATCCCCCCATGAATTGCAGTTTCCAGGCAATCGAGAGCACCGGTGGCGAATTTCAGTGGCGGCACCACAAAGCAGGAAGAAATAGAAACGAAGGGTCGGGCCCGCCACCTGGCCTCACCGCCGATGATCATGTGCAGCATCTTCAGTGATGCCTTGAGTGATTTCGGGTCGCTCCAGCTCGAACCCACATGCTTGCGGGTCCCGGAAACAGCCAGATAACAGGTGTTGAAATCCAGATTGAACGTGTCAGAAATGTCCCGACAGACCACCGAACGCTGGAACATGTGGATGTTGTCCAGCGTATCCACCAGGCGTGCAATATTGTACAGATCCCGGGCGGTCGAATCCCGGTAATCCCCGGTACGGGCATCAATCATGGTCACCGCAGCCCCTGCCGTACAGAAATAAGTACGGCTACCGGACAGATCCAGGTCCCATTTTGGATCCTGGGCGTACAATACCAGATCGCGTTTTGCTCTGGAGAGCATCTGTTCGACCAGTGAGCGCGGAAAGCACAGTCGGCCGTTATCCTTGTAGATACCACCAGCAGCCACCACCGCTTTAATTACACTTGGTGTCGCATCGGCAAGGCCGATTTTTTCTACAACATCAAGCACAGCATGGTGAATTTTTTCGATGTCGCGATCGAGTAGTGGTTGGTAGCGACCACTCTCCAGACCAGGGCGGATGGCGCGTACGTTTTCTGCCAGGGGTGCGCAGCGGATCGCCCTGCGGGCAGCCCGCCCACCACTGCGTTGTCGTCGGTTTGTGGTCACTGGGTTTTCGCCATTACAGATAATTTCTGCAGGGAATTGTGAAACAGATCCAGAAGATTGACAATTGATTGTTTTTTC
>CAYQAP010000034.1:0-14097 GCA_964415515.1 uncultured Gammaproteobacteria bacterium
AACCAGCCATCAAACCGCCACCCAGGGTTAGTACTCCATCAATACTAATTTGTTGAAGTACTGTCTGTACCGGCAAGTTTCACCCACCACAGCATGTGGAGAGTGTGTGTCAAGACGCAGATCAGGCAAGCCAGGATTGCAGCAAGGCGGCTGTTTTGGAAGCACCAGTGCGATCAATGTCCAGCGGAGTTGCTGCTGGTAGTTGGTCCGCGAGGTCAATGGCTGTGGCCAGATTATTTGCTGTCAGAGCGGTTTCCCTGACGACTATGGCCCGGCCCAGCTCGGCCATACGATTGGCTCGCATCAGTTGTTCCTGCTCACCACTACCCGCAAAGGGAACCAGCACAGCGTGGCTATTGGTTGTGACCAGATCTGCAACCGTGTTATAGCCGGCCTGTGATACGGAAACCCGGCAGTTCGAGAGCAATGTGCGGAAGTCGGCTCGTACCGGTTCGACGATTACCCCATGTTCTGCGGTTATGGCTTGACCACGATTGCCGACCAGCACCCTCCACGATGTATGGGATAATCGCCGAGACCGTAGCCTGGTCTCGGCGATGAGGGACAGTAGTTCTTCCCCGACCGCGCCACCGCCTGCCGAGACAATCACTTCACCCGTTCCGGCTTCTCCTGTTATCGCATCCATAATCTGTGCAGTCACCCAGCCGGTATAAAAGCAGGATTGGGCAATTTTTTCGGTAAAGCCACAGCTGGCACTCAGGGGCATAAAGAGTGGGTCGCCATGAATCAGAACACGGTCAAAACGTTGTAACCAGACTTGTGTGGCTTCTTCTCTTTCCGGACTCCTGGGCTGTAGAATATCCCGGATTGAGGATACAATCAGCGCATCAGGGCACAATAACTTGACGTATTCAATGAGTTCCAGGATTTCCTGACGGAATCGTCTCCTGGCAAATGGAAAGCCCTCAACAACGAGAATTGCCGGGCGAACAGCCTCGACATGGTCTCGCAGCAACGCAGACCGCTGCTGCCACCAGACGGCATCAACCAGATGTCCATTCTTATCCATCATGTGGCTGAAATTGCCATCGGAAACCGTCGCAGATGGCAATGGGCATAGAGGGTAGGGCAAACCACCTGTTGGGGGTTGCCACGGGGTTCCGGTTGCCACCGAAGGGTGCAGCCCGATGTCCTGGCAGGCGCGGGCGATAAGATCAATTCGCCTGCTATGGCCGCTGCCTAGCAGGGACTCTACATGAAACAGGATCGATCGGGAATTCAACGATCGCTGCCGGTACGAGCGATATCCGACTCGATGCCGGGTAACAGAGACTCCATACACTGACCGATGGTTTCAAGTCCCGACATAAAGCCATTCAGACCACTGGCTGTGGGTCGCGGGTTTGTGGGTAGCTGGTGTAATGCCTCAGCCATCAAAGCAGCGGGTACCATCGGCTGATACTCCAGCATTTGGCAAAGGCCAAGTTTCTGGGCACGGCTGACCCGTAGCCATTGCTCTTTTCTTGGTTGGGTTCGCGGCACCAGTACTGCCGGTTTGTCCAGTGCCAGAATTTCACAGAAGGTGTTGTAGCCACCCATGGCGATAACACCGACCGAACTTGCCATTAAACTGTCCAGCTGACTGTCGAAGGTGATTGCAGCCACGTGTGGCAAGGCATCAACCCGTTGTTGAAAGGCGAGCTGTTGCTGTGAAGCCATGAACGGGCCAAAGACAACCAGTGCACCGGTTGGCAGATCAGGGTATTGCTCATAGGCTCGCAAGACCCAGTCGATCAGTTGATCGCCATCAGCTCCACCGCCAGCCGTAACCAGAATATAGGGGTCTGGTGGTGTGATCTGCAGGGGACCTGGATAATTTGTGGAAATGGGTTGTTTGATATAGCCGGTGTAGAGCATTTTCTGACGTAGATGCTCGCTGATAGGCAAGCCCTCCAAGGGGTCACCCATTGATCTGTGACCGTAGACCCAGGTCTGATTGTATAGGTGCTCCAGTTGCCCAAAAACACCTTTTTTCTGCCACTCTTTGCGTAAGGATTCAGCCTCATCCATGATATCGCGCAGCCCGAGGATAGTGGTGCAGCCTTTTTTTCTTAATGTTGCCAAGGTATTGGCTACTTCCCCTCTGAAGCCAAGCGGTTCCTTGTCGACCAGAAACACATCCGGGGCAAAGGTTTCAGTGGTCTGCTGAATAATGGCGCTACGTATTTTCAGAGTATCTTCAAGATCTATATGCAGGCCCAGTGAGGTATAGTCTCCGTTGCGCAGCTTGATAACTCCCGGAACACGGACGAAGTCAACACGAGCACGAAAATCAAAACTGCCAATAATCGGAGAGCCGGAAATAATTAGTACAGAAAGGCCTTTATAGCGGTCGATCAGGGAATGTGCAATTGCACGACAGCGACGCAGATGGCCAAGACCAAAGGTATCGTGGCTATAGATCAGGACTCTTGCATGATTAAGTCTGACGGTCATGGCAAATCTGTGGATGTAGTTTGTGGTGGCCTGAGTCTTGTTTGAACTTATTACGACAATATCAATCCAAGGGATTATCAGGCCTGATGTGCGCCTAGTATAACCCTTGCATCCCGCTTCAATGAAGGTAAATTTATTGCCATGAACAATGCATTTCGTCGTCTGCACCACTGGATGGCTGGCAAGGTGGAAGAGAAGCGATTACCCCTGCAGGTGGTGGAATCCATTCATCGTCAACAGGATGCCAGTGAAATATTGATTGGCTGGATTCAATTGTTGATCGTTGTGACATTCGGAATTTTGTATGCCGTTTCACCCAAGGCTTTTGTTGGAAGCAGTTTTACCCCCGTACCCTGGTTTTTGGGGCTGTACTTTCTGTTTACCGTAATCCGGCTCCGTTTGGCGCACACACACAGCTTGCCATTCTGGTTTTTGGTGGCTTCAGTGATTGTCGATATGGTGTTGCTGATGGGGCTGATATGGAGTTTTCACATTCAGTACAATCAGCCGCCCTCATTTTATCTCAAGGCACCGACACTGCTGTATGTGTTTATCTTTATTGCCTTGCGAGCACTGCGTTTTGAACCAGGTTTTGTGGTGCTTTCCGGGTTGGTGGCTGCTATTGGATGGGTGTTCATGCTGATTTATGCAATCGATGAAATGCCGCCTTCTGTGCAGATTACCCGCGACTACATTTTGTATATGACTTCCAATAATATTTTGGCTGGAGCGGAGGTTGACAAAATTATTTCAATTCTGGTAGTTACCTTGATTTTGGCCATTGCGATAACCCGGGCACGTCGCTTGCTGGTGCAGGCGGTCAGGGAACACAATACCGTGGATGAGCTGTCTCGCTTTGTGCCGAGTAAAGTGGTTGAGGATATTTCTCAGCAAAGCAGTGATGGACAATTTGGACAAAGCGAGGTGCGAGAAGCCACCATCTTGTTTGCGGATCTGGAGCAATTTACTGCTATCGGCAAACAGCTTGAGCCGGAAGAACTGGTTGCGACCCTGAACGAATATTTTACTGCTATTGTAGCTCCGGTCAGAAAATATGGAGGTGTCATTAATCAGTTTCAGGGTGATGCCATCCTGGCCAGTTTTAATTTGCCTGATCCCATGCCAAATCATGCCGAGATGGCGGTTAAGTCGGCAATCGAAATTCAGCAGATACTGGCCAGGAGTTCTTTTTGTAAAGATAATCTGCGCCTAAAAGCTCGCATCGGAATTAATACTGGAACCGTGGTAGGGGGCCTTGTGGGAACGCCAGACCGGCTCAACTATACGGTTCATGGTGACGCAGTCAATCTCGCTGCCCGCCTGGAACAACTCAATAAAAAGACCGAAACAAGAATTTTGCTGACGGAGAAGACCCGCCAGCAGATATCGGATAAAGTATTATTGTTTACCGATAAAGGATGTGAGTCGGTCCGTGGTCATCAGCGCCCGGTACAGGTATATACGGTAGGCTATTGAAGGATTAACAGGTTGTTGAAAAAGCTTCAGCTGCGAGTGAGGCAAGGCAATAATCCGTGAAAAAGTACAGTGTACTGGTACGCACAAGAGCATGGAGTGAGTGAGTAACGCCGCATGCGTGTGTTGCATGAGCGTTTTTTAACAGCCTGCTAGGATTGCATTAAAGCCAATTCACGCTGGATATTGCATCGGGCCCGGTTCTCATAGTGTTGCAAAAAGTGGGCAGAATGATAGATGCTGGGTCGTTCCAGCAGATTTTGGAGAAAAGCAACTTTCCCGGCCTTTTTCTCGGTGCTGTTCCCATATTCTTCCAAAACCTGCAGGCTGTCTCGATGAAATTGATCCCAGGGCAGGCAAAAACTTCCCAGATCGGCATCTGCCATGGCGGCAAGATCGATCGTTGTCAGGTCACTGCAATGACAAGTTGCCATGATCAAGCTTTCAATTCGATCGCACAGCACGGAGCGGCTATCCGGATCACCGATACAATGGCGGAAAAAATCGACACTGTGGCGCTCATTGTCTGATTGTCCCGGCGTACAGATGACATCATGAAACCAGATTGCAAGTCGGACTTCATCAGCCACGTCAAGTTGTGTAGCCATTTCTTCGATAAATCCCAGGCATTGACCAACGTGTGACCAGTTGTGGTAATACCGTTGGGGTTTGTTGTAATGCTGGTCAAGTTGATGATAGACCTGTTTTGCCTGATCTTCAGTGGAACCCTTCACAGTTCTCAACCACAGGGCAATAAACAGCTCAGAGGTAATGGGTATCGGTACAGGCATGATGGTGTCAGGGAGGCGTCAATCCGGCATTTTGCAGGGCGATTTTGAGTTGTTCGGCCTGCGCGTGGGATTTGGTAAGCTTGTTGGTCAGCTGCTGCATGACATCCAGGGCGACATCAGGGTTTTCACTAAGCAAACTGAGGAAGGTGTCCCGTTCGATGCGAAGTACCAGCAACTCATTGGCGGCTCTGACCGAGGCAATCCGTGGGGCATTGGTAATGGTACCCATTTCACCGATCAGTTCATGTATGCCGAGGCTGAGCACAACTAGTGGTTTGCCGTCTTGTCCTGTGGTGAGGATTTCCACCGCACCTTGCATAATGACGTAGGTGCAGTCAGAAGGCTCCCCTTTGTGAAACAGTATTTGTCCCGGTTGAACGGAGACCAATTCACTGGTGAACGCGAGCAGCTTCAGCTTTGAGGGTTGGAGCCCCGCAAGCATTGGTACTTTAGACAGTTGTTCTGCTTCTTTATAAACATCCATGGAAATTTTTGCCTTCCAGGCCTCCTGTAACGCTAGCGTGGCATGACCCGTGACAAAATGCAAGATTCAGTCGTGTGTTATCGTGGGTTTGAGGTCTTGATATTACTATTTTTACTGTGGTCATTTAGTGTCCGATCACGCAGGGTAGAGGCATTTTTCCCTCATCAGTGTACGGTCACGTTGTCACCGCTAGCGAAGATAGTCGGGTGAGAGCTACTCCTGGGGAGCGGTGATAAAGTGCGTCGTCGTACAATCTTCAGGCGGCTTGCAACTCGGTCAGGTATTCGTCTACACCGGCATCCACATTCTTGAACTGCACATCACAACCCACTGACCGTAATGCGCCCAGGTCTGCTTCGGTGTAACTCTGGTATTTTCCCTTGAGGTCATCCGGAAAGGGGATGTAATCGATCAGGCCAGATTGGCACATGGCCTGCAAGCTTAGCCTGGGCTGATCGTGGCTGGCCCGGACCCCATTGATGACTGCTACCGCCACTTCATTGAAGGTCTGGCTGTGGCCTGTGCCGACATTGAAGATGCCGGATTGCTGTGGGTGATCCAAAAAGTGCAGGTTGACACTGGCACAATCCTTGACGTAAACAAAGTCGCGGCGTTGGGCACCGTGTGCATAACCTCCAGAACCCTCGAATAGCCTGACTTGCTCTCGTTGCTGAAATTGACGGAAAAAGTGATATGCAACCGAAGCCATACGCTGCTTGTGATGTTCTCGAGGGCCGTATACATTGAAGTAACGCAGGCCAACAATTTGTGCAGTGGCTGCTAGGAGGATTTTTCGTACCTGCTGGTCCAATAATAGTTTGGAGTAGGCGTAGACGTTCAGTGGTTGTTCGCAGACAGGTATTTCCTGGAACCGGGCGCCACCACCGTAAACAGCGGCGGAAGAGGCATAGATCAACGGGATTTTACGGCCTTGGCAATACTCGAGCAGCGCACGGGTGTAGCGATAATTATTGTCCAGCATGTAGCGGCCATTACACTCCATGGTATCCGAGCAGGCACCGAGGTGGAAAACCGCCCGTAGTGTCCCGAAGGTCCGGTCTTTGCCAATGCGGGACAGAAAATCCGTTTTATCCAGATAATCGGCAATTCTCAGGTCGGCCAGGTTGCGAAATTTTTCACCCCGGGTCAGGTTGTCGACGACCAGGATATTTTCTTCACCCCGATCATTCAGGCTTTTGATCAGATTTGCGCCGATCATGCCGGCGCCACCGGTAACAATAATCATAAACAACTCTCCTGCTGCAATTGTTGTAGCACTTCGTCCTGACTCGCTACTGCGGTACCCAGTTTGCCCACCACAATGCCGGCGGCGGTATTGGCGATTCGCATTGCCAACTGTGGGGAATAACCGGCCGCGGACATGACGGCATAAGCAGCAATTACCGTGTCACCTGCACCACTGACATCATAGACCTCGCGGCTGTGTGTGGTGTCGGAAATTGTTTTGCCATCCGCATTGACCAGGCGCATACCATCTTCACTCAAGGTAATCAGTAACCCGCCCAGCTCATGGTCATGAATCAGCTGCAGTGCTCTGCTGACAAGCTCTTGGTCCGTTTCCCAGTCACCCGCAGAGTCGATAAATTCCTGGCGATTGGGTGTTAGCAAATCTGCATTACGGTAGCGACCAAAATCCCGACCTTTGGGATCGACCAGCACGGCTTTGCCATGCGCGTTTGCCTCACTGATCATTTGCTGGACATGGTGTAGCCCGCCTTTTCCGTAGTCAGACATCACCACCACATCACAATTGGGCAGCAATTGATGATAGGCGTTCAGACTGTGGGCTAATACTTCATGATCGGGTGGTTGCTCAAAATCTGCACGGATCAACTGCTGGTTGCGGGAGATCATGCGTAACTTTACGGTGGTGGTCAGCCTGCTGTCGACAATCATGTTGGCATTCACTGCAGATGCATCCAGTAAAGCAGTCAACTGTTGGCCAGCCTGGTCGTCACCAATCACTGAAAGCAGATCACAATGTGCGCCAAGTGCGGCAACATTGAGTGCCACGTTGGCAGCTCCACCGGCGCGGTAATCTTCACACTCAATGGAGACTACCGGTACGGGCGCTTCAGGGGAGATGCGGGCCACAGTGCCAAACCAGTAACGGTCGAGCATGACATCACCAACCACCAGGATTCGTGCGGTTGCCAGGCGTTGCAAATCGACAGGCATTACTGACGGCCAATACTGTAATAGGTAAATCCGGCATTGCGCATTTGTACCGGATCATAGATATTTCGCCCATCCACGATGACCGGTTGCGACATGGCTTCGCGCATCCGGACAAAATCCGGATTACGAAACTGCTGCCACTCGGTGATTACCAGCAGCGCATCAGCACTTTCCAGGGCCTGATAGGGATCATCGACCAGTTGCAGGTTATCTTGCCCGGAATACAGACGTGTTGCTTCGGCCCCGGCAATCGGATCAAAAGCAACAATGTTCGCTCCTGCTGACCACAACATCTCCATGATGACCCGACTCGGTGCTTCACGCATGTCGTCTGTATTCGGTTTGAAGGACAGTCCCCAAAGTGCGATACGCAATCCTTCGAGATGATGGTTGAAATGTTGTTTGAGTTTTACCACTGGCACATGTTTCTGTAACTCGTTAACCGCTTCGACAGCCTGAAGAATGTTGGTCGAAACGCCCAGTTCGGCAGCGGAATGAATCAGCGCTTTCACGTCTTTGGGGAAACAGGAACCTCCGTAGCCGCACCCGGGGTAGATAAAATGGTAGCCAATTCTTGGGTCGGCTCCAATTCCCAGGCGAACTTTTTCGATATCGGCCTGACTGTGTTCTGCGATGTGTGACAATTCATTGATAAAAGATATTTTGGTGGCCAGCAAGGCATTGGCAGCGTATTTGGTTAACTCGGAAGAGCGTACATCCATCACAATTAAGCGGTTGTGACTGCGGTTGAATGGAGCATACAAGGCTCGCATCATATCGATGGCGCGTGGATCATCCGCACCGACCACAATCCGGTCGGGTTTCAGAAAATCTTCAACGGCAGCCCCTTCCTTGAGAAATTCCGGATTGGAAACCACACTGTATTCGAAGTTTACACCGCGCCGTTCGAGTTCGATCCGAACCGCCTTGTTGACCTTATCTGCGGTTCCCACCGGTACGGTGGATTTGGTGACCAGTACGCGGTAGCCCTGAAGGTGCTGGCCAATAGCATGAGCAACTTCGAGGACATGCTGCAGGTCGGCTGAACCATTCTCATCCGGTGGCGTACCTACTGCAATAAATAATACTTCTCCGTGCTCGACCCCGGCCTTAATATCAGTACTAAACTGCAACCGTTCGGCCTCGGTATTGCTGGCTACTAGGGTATCGAGGCCTGGCTCATAGATCGGCAGTCGACCTTCGATGAGACCGGATATCTTGTCTTGATCGGTATCTATGCACAACACATCATTGCCAACCTCGGCCAAACATGTGCCGCTGACCAAACCAACATAGCCGGTGCCGATAACAGAAATCTTCATGACCTAATGCCTTTGGAAAAAGCGAAATTATGCCTTAAAACCTGCCTTCTGAGCAGCATATTTTTTGTTCTTGGGGTTTGGGGCAATTTTCCAGAGTTTATCCAGTTGTTGACAAGGCAACTATTGCCGGTACAAAGGTCATGAAATCGCATAAAATAGCCCACGGGGGGTCAGTTACAGGAAGTTTCGCCAGCATGGGGTAGTTAAGCTTGCAATACATTGAATTGGGGAAGACCAGACTGCGTGCATCACGACTAGGTGCTGGATGCAGTCGAATTGCGTCCTTGTCAACCGCTTATAGTCCCACTGAAATACGCAGAACTTTGCTTGCTGCGTTCGATCATGGTGTAAATTTTTTTGATACGGCCGATATTTATGGACAAGGTGACAGTGAGCGGTTGCTTGGAAAAATCTACCAGGATCGGCGTGACCAGGTAATCTTTTGTACCAAGGCCGGGTTGACAGTAAAGGCGTCGCAAGTCCTGATTCGTCTGATCAAACCAGGGTTGAATCCGTTGATTCGCCGTTCCCGTTTAGCGAGAAACCAAACAACCAGCGTACGCCAGGAAATAGAACAGAAATGTTTTGATCCGGACTTTCTTAGGCGAAGAATATATGGCAGCCTCAAAAGGCTACGGACAGATTTTCTGGATATATTTTTATTGCACAGTCCTCCAGTATCAGTTCTGCAGGATGAGGCGGTCTGGGTATTGCTTGAAAACCTGAAGCGGGATGGGATTATCAAGCACTACGGGGTTTCCTGTGATTCGGTTGAAGTTGCTATGGTTGCACTAGGCTGTGACGGAATTTCATGTATCCAGGTTCCGGTACACCCATTACAACCTGAAATGGGTAGACTCGTACTCCCCGCAGCGAGGAACCGGGGTATTGGTGTGATCGCACGCGAACCCCTGGCCGGTGGAGCGTTGTTCAGTTTTCCACCGATAATGGATCTTTGCAGTCGCAAGGGAGATAGCAATCCAGCCCATATTGGATTTTGTTATTCAATGCAACAAGAGGCCTCTAGTGTCATAGTCGCAGGTATGAGTAATGAACTGCATCTTGAGCAAGGCCTTGCGGCGTTGGAGGCCACACCGTTGAGTGCGGATGAAATAGCTTTGCTGAACACCGGTGTTCAGAGGCAAGGCAGTACCGGATGATCAATGACGCACGAAAAATTGCGACTGGATCAGAGCTAAGCTGTCAGGTCTGTGTTATTGGAGCGGGTGCTGCGGGTATCACGCTTGTAATGGAACTGGCCAGGGCGGGCATTGATGTCATCGTGCTGGAAGCGGGTAATCTCAAATCCAGCGGTGCCAGTATTGAACTGTATCGGGGTGAGGTACTGGATACCAAGCGACACCAGCATCCAGATAGTGACCGATATCGTCAGTTTGGTGGGACAACCAGCTTGTGGGGTGGACGCTGTATCCCGTTTGACGTCATTGATTTCGAGCAGCGGGATTATGTGCCCAATAGTGGTTGGCCGATTACATATGCTGAAATGGAACCATACTATCGGCGTGCCCATGAATATTGTGAATGTGGTGACTACAATTACCGTGTGAATGAGGTATTCCCGGATGGACCAGATCAACTGGTAGCCGGTCTTGCCGATGGGGAGGTTGTGTCAACCACTATAGAACGATGGAGCCCGCCGACCCATTTTGGGAACCGCTATCAGTCGACAATTCGGTCTTCGAAAACAACCCGAGTGCTGCTAAATGCGGTATGTCTGTCACTCGAGAGGCATGCAAACGGGCAGAGTATCTCACATGTGCACGTTACCACGTTTAGCCAGAACCGGTTTGTAGTACGACCACGGGTTACTATCCTGGCGGGAGGTGGCTTGGAAGTAACCCGGTTACTGCTGTCAAGCAAGGACAGTGATGGTATAGGCAACCATTCGGGATGGCTGGGACGTGGCTATATGTGCCATGTAAATGGAGTGCTTGCACGAATTCGCTTTCGACAGGATGCGGAAGTGGTCTTCGGCTACGAAAAAGACAAGGATGGTGTCTATTGCCGCCGGCGATTCTGGTTCTCGGAGCATGCCCAGCGACATCATGAATTGCCGAATATGTATTTGTTGCTTGACAGGCCAATGATGGGTGATCCTGGGCATGGAAATGGGTTGCTTTCGCTGGCTTTTCTGGTGAAAAGTCTGGTCTCCAGGGTTATCCAGCCAATTTCATTCAAGGGTAAATACGGGTTGTACTGGCAGCATATGAAAAATGTCCTCGCCGGATCACCGGAAATTCTCAAGGTGCTGCCAAAATGGAGTCGGGAGCGGATGCTTCAAGGACGGCGTATTCCATCCCTGTTGCTTGATTCCAAAGATAACAGCTTCTATCTTTACTATCAGGCAGAACAAATTCCCAATCCTGATTCTCGCATCACCTTGTCTGATGATCTCGATCGTTTCGGTATCCCTCGATTGCGGATAGATTACCGATTTACTGATACTGATGTCGATGCAATCATTCGTGCCCACGATTTGCTTGACAGGGAACTGCGTAGACAAGGATGTGGGGAACTTGTTTACAGTACAGAGGACCATGCTTCAGTCATACGCAGTCATAAGGCTACACTTGGGCATCATATTGGAACAACCCGCATGGCAGCCGATCCTGCAAATGGCGTTGTCAATCCTGACTGCCAGGTTTATGGTATCTCGAATTTGTATATCTCCAGTAGTTCAGTTTTCCCAACCTGCAGTCAGGCAAATCCGACGCTGACTATCGTGGCAATGGCGATACGACTGGGTGATTATATCAAGGCAAACCTGGCAGCCTCCTGACCGGCTGCTGAGAAAACGCTCGGGTGACACGATGCGGTATTACAAGTTCAATCAACACGCCTGTACACTGTGTTTTTTTGCACATTGTAAGCGCGTACATACCTGAGACTTTTTCAACGGACAATCGCTTGTCCCGGAATGGCAGGCTACTTGGTGATCTCATTTCCCTTGATTGGTCAGAAACCTGCCCTTTTATACCATTTTTTGGCCATGGCGTCGTCTTGCCCTACCCCCAGGCCATCCTCGTACATCCGCCCAATGCAGGCCATGGATCCTGTCATACCCTGGGTGGCCGCCAACTGGAACCACTGCATGGCAAGTAATGGGTTTTTTTCAATGCTATCACCCTCAAGATACATAAACCCGAGCCCATGTTGGGCCATCGCCTGCCCTTGTTCGGCTGCAGCTTTCATCCACTGCATTGCCTTGTCCTTGTTTTTCGGCGTTCCCAGCCCATTCTGCAGAATGATGGCCATTCGGTACTGGGCTTCGGCATTGCCAATCTGTGCCAGCGGGCTGAGCAGCTGGCTGGCACGTCGGAACTCACGGCTGTCAAAGGCGGCGATCCCGCTGGCTAAATCGAGTTCTGTGCTATCTATTCCTGTTGTGCTCATGGGTACCCTCGTCATTTTTTTTAAAACTGGTGCAAATGCACCACAGTATAAGGGCGAGTCGATGGTGGGTGAATATCACTGATGGGTAGTTCTGCCACCGGGATTCCCCTGTTACGATTTCAGCTATCGAAGATTTCAGCTATTGGAGAGGCCTTCATGTGCCACAAGATTGTGGGTGGCAGCCCATTTGCAGAGAAAATTGTCGAGGAGCATTGGGGATATTGGTCGTAATGGCTGGCTGCGATAGAATCTACCCCAATAGGGTTATCAAGAGCGGAGCACATCATCATGATACAGGCTAGCACGTACCAGAACCCGGCTTTGTTAATGCATTCGGTATTGCAGCGTATTGCTACCGGCCCCGAGCTGTCCAAGGATATTTCATTCGAGGAAGCCAGGCAGGTGACCCGGGCGATTCTCGAATCCAGGGTTTCGGATGTGCAGGCTGCGCTCTTTTTTATTGCTCTGCGTATGAAGCGGGAAACGGACGCGGAGAACAAAGGCGTGCTACAGGCCTTATTGGACACAGCGCAGATCTGCACCGCGTCGGTGGATGAAGTGGTGAATATTGCGGACCCGTATGACGGCTATATTCGCGGATTACCGGCATCACCGTTTCTGCCGGCGGTGCTGGCTGCCTGCGGGTTGCCGACAGTTTCGCATGGCGCTGAGACCATCGGACCCAAGTTTGGGATTACTCACCGCAAGGTTTTGCGAGCTGCTGGTTGTGAGGTGGACCTGCGAACAAAACAGGCCATAGCTCGTATAGAGGACCCTGCTATTCGCTGGGCTTATGTTGATCAACGCCATTTTATTCCGGCATTACATGCCCTTGCCCCATTGCGGGTGGAGATGGTCAAGCGACCTGTGTTGACCACATTGGATGTATTGCTTGGGCCGGTGCGAGGCTCACGAAAAACTCATTTGCTAACCGGCTTTGTGCACAAGGCCTATCCACGGGTCTATCGTATGCTGGCCCGCCATGCCGGTTTTGCTAGTGCCCTGATTGTTCGTGGAGTCGAGGGTGGTGTGATACCCAGTCTGCAACAGGCAGCACGTTATAGCAGGTATGATGATGACCATGAAGTTGAAGAGCAGCGCATCGACCCAGCGCTGTTCGGTATTGATGAAGCATCCCATCGGGCAGTACCTTTGCCGGTAGAACTGCCAAACCAGGCATTTGATGTTGAAGCCATGGCCAGAGCTGCAGCCACAGCCGGATTGGCTGCACTTGACGGTAAACCAGGCCTGATGCGTGAAAGTCTGGTGTTCACTGCGAGCCTGCTGTTATTGCATCTCGGTCGTACAACGGGTCCGGAAGCTGCTGCTTCCCAGGTGCGCCGAGTGCTCGATAACGGGTCAGCGTTATTGCGATTCACAGTCTCCTAGATAAAAGGATTTTGCATCATGATGCCTGAGTAAAAACTGACCGGCATTCATATCTTCGGACAAAATAACACGGCATTTTGTCTGCGCAGCGGTGGCGATAATGCATGCGTCCCAAAAGCTGATTTGATAAGCGGCCTTGAGCTCAACAGCCCGCCTGATCGCAGCAGGACTTTGCTGAATGACATGCAACTCTTCCAATAGCAGCCACTGTCTGAGCACCACATTTTGCCTTTGATGCAGCTTATTTACTGCCACATGCGCATATTCTTGTAAAACCTGTGTAGAAATAACCCCCGTTCCCGCCTTCATGTATTCGGTGATCGTTGTCAATGCCCTATCCTGTTTTTCCTCATGACACGGATCATTGGCATAGACTATGATATTGGTATCAATAAAAGATCGGGTCATCGATCACATTGGCGATCATGAATCCTGGCGATCATAAATCGCGAACAATTCACAGTATGGCTCGCAGTGGCACTGATCCGGAGGCAGCTAGGCACAGTAGGCAGTCAGGATCGGACCAGACACACAGCATTCAACCCTATAGTTTTTTCCCCAGGCTGTG
>CAYQAP010000034.1:14197-27582 GCA_964415515.1 uncultured Gammaproteobacteria bacterium
CAGGATCGGACCAGACACACAGCATTCAACCCTATAGTTTTTTCCCCAGGCTGTGCAATAGCCGCTCGAGTTGCTGCATCAGTATTTTGAATTCCTCCGGTTTCAGTTGTTGCTGGGCATCAGACAGGGCATGAATTGGATCGGGATGGACCTCGATCATGACGCCATCGGCACCAGCAGCAGCGGCCGCCAGGGTCAGAGGCGCTACCAGGTCATGCACCCCGGTCCCATGAGAGGGGTCGGCGATCACGGGCAGGTGACTACGCTGTTTCAAGAAGGCCACCGCATTCAGGTCCAAGACATTTCGGTAGGATGTTTCAAAGCTGCGGAGCCCCCGTTCACAGAGGATAACCTGACTGTTGCCACCGGCGAGGAGGTATTCTGCGGCCAGTAGCAGCTCTTCGAGGGTGGCGGATGGGCCACGCTTGAGCATTACCGGCGTACGGCAGGTTCCGACAGCTCTGAGGAGGCGGTAATTTTGCATATTGCGAGCACCGATTTGCAGGATATCGGCGTAACGGCAAACCAGGTCGACATCGCTGCTGCTGACTACCTCGGTGATGATGGGCAGGCCGGTTGCTTTTTTGGCCTCTTGTAACAATTGCAGGCCGGCCTCTCCCAGCCCCTGAAAACTATAGGGACTGGTTCTTGGCTTGAACGCCCCACCACGTAGGATCTGCCCTCCCGCTGTGCTGACCGCTTTGGCGGCATCGAGTAATTGTGCGGATGATTCCACAGAACAGGGCCCGGCCATGACCACAAAGTGATCGCCACCGACGCGGACACCGTCGATGTCCACTATCGTATTCTCTTGTTTGAATTCACGACTGACCATTTTGTAACTGCTCAAAATCGGTTTGACCTCATCGACTGCGGGGAAGGCAGAGAAATTTAGATCAGCCAGCTTGCGCTCATCACCGAGAGCGCCGAGTACCGTGCGTTCGGTGCCGGGCAGATACAGTGGCTTAAGTCCGCGGGACTCGATGAGTTGCAATATTTCCTCGACATCGGCTTTGCTGGTTTGTGGCTTCAGAACAATGATCATGGTGTGTACTCAGGTAGAAGGGGGCAATAAAAAACCCGCATAGTGGGCAGATGCGGGTCGTTGGTATGCTGAAATACAGGACGTAACTAGCCGCAGTTGGTGAATGGCCACCAAAAGTCGGAGAATCTAAAAAAATAACGAAGCCCTGTCTGTTGAAGTACTGTCTGTTGCATGGGCTGGAGTCTACGAGATATTGGCCCGCTGTCAAGTAGTTCCACCAGACAAGAACAGAAAACCTGCCGCGACCAAGCCAGCCTCCAGCAATACCCCCAGCCTCCAGTAATACCCAGTGTAAGGCTCCATAGATGCGGCAATAATAATCATCAGAGTGCTGAGAAAAATGGCAGATCTAAAACATGAGTTGCAGATCTCAGGTTGAACCACAATAGGTCTGCCGGTAGTATCATGGCATTCTGTTTTCTGATCCCGAAGGAGTCCATCATGCCAGCATATCGTTCTCGAACTTCCACTCATGGTCGCAATATGGCAGGTGCTCGTGCGCTGTGGCGGGCGACCGGCATGCAGGACGGTGATTTCGGCAAACCGATTATTGCCATTGCCAATTCCTTTACCCAATTTGTGCCGGGTCATGTGCATTTAAAAGACCTGGGTCAGATGGTGGCACGTGAAGTGGAGCAGGCCGGTGGTGTGGCCAAGGAGTTTCACACCATTGCGATCGATGACGGCATCGCCATGGGTCACGACGGTATGCTCTATTCCTTACCGAGTCGTGAGGTTATTGCCGATTCTGTTGAATATATGTGCAATGCCCATACCGCCGATGCGCTGATCTGTATTTCCAACTGTGACAAGATTACTCCAGGGATGTTGATGGCCGCGTTGCGTCTCAATATTCCTGCAATATTTGTTAGCGGTGGGCCAATGGAAGCCGGAAAGCTGCCGGATGGGGAAAATAAACTCGACCTTATCGATGCCATGATTATGGCTGCAGACTCGCAGGTAAGTGACGCAACAGTTACAGCCGTCGAACGTTCGGCTTGTCCAACGTGTGGTTCCTGCTCCGGAATGTTTACCGCCAACTCCATGAATTGTCTGACCGAGGCACTGGGGCTGTCGTTGCCGGGTAACGGTACATTGCTGGCCACTCACGCCGATCGAAAGGAGATTTTTCTGGAGGCAGGGCGACTTTGTGTTGCGTTGTGTCGTCGATACTACGAACAGGATGATGATTCCGTATTGCCGCGGTCTATCGCCAGTTTCGCAGCCTTTGAAAATGCCATGAGTGTTGATATCGCCATGGGCGGCAGCACCAATACTGTTTTGCACCTGCTGGCTTGCGCGCAGGAAGCCGGAGTGGATTTCAGTATGTCTGATATTGATCGATTGAGTCGACAGGTGCCCAATCTTTGTAAAGTGGCACCTTCCAGCAAGGCATATCACATGGAAGATGTTCACCGTGCCGGGGGAGTGTTTGGTATTCTTGGAGAACTCGCGGCTGCCGACTTATTGCATACCGAAGTTCCGGTAGTGCACAGTGCCACCATGGGTAAGGCTTTGACTCGCTGGGATATTGCACGCTCGAGCGAGACTGCTGCACAGCAACGTTATCTGGCCGGACCCGGCGGGGTTCCCACACAGCAAGCTTTTTCCCAGAAGCGGTATTGGCCGACACTGGATCTGGATCGTAATACGGGGTGTATCCGTGATTGCAGTCATGCGTATTCCCAGGATGGTGGCTTGGCCGTACTCTATGGTAATATCGCTGAACAGGGTTGTATTGTCAAAACAGCCGGTGTCGATGCCTCAGCCCTGACCTTCCAGGGTCGGGCCAGAGTGTTTGAATCCCAGGAGGCATCGGTTGAGGCCATTCTGGCGGATCAAATTGTGGCTGGTGATGTGGTGGTCATTGTCTATGAGGGTCCTAAGGGAGGGCCGGGTATGCAGGAAATGCTATACCCAACTTCCTATTTGAAATCAAAGGGTTTGGGGAAGTGCTGTGCGCTTCTAACTGACGGCCGATTTTCTGGAGGCACCTCTGGCTTGTCCATTGGTCATGTATCGCCTGAAGCGGCGCAAGGTGGTGCGATCGGTTTGATCGAGGACGGCGATCGATTGCATATTGATATTCCAGGGCGCAGTATTCAACTCATGGTCAGTGATCAGGAGCTGGCAGATCGTCGGGCAGAGATGGTGGCTCATGGAGCAACAGCCTGGCAGCCACAGGCCCGACAGCGGCAGGTCTCAAAGGCACTACAGGCCTACGCGGCTATGACCACTTCTGCGGATCGAGGTGCTGTGCGTGATTTGAAGCAGTTGCGGCGATAACCCCACACCGCTAGAAGACACGTGCCAGGAGCCTGTCCGTGAATAGAGAACCTACTACGGAAAAGTTCTTTTTGGTCCATTTTTCCGCTCATTTTCGTTATATGTATGAGTGACTATTCCATCCTTAGGTTCATAAACAGCACATCCATGTGCCACTGCTCGCCTCGAATGATCGATAAACTGGCTTTACCATGGCTTCCCCTTACGACGACCGCCATGGATGGTGGAAGTGCCGGTTTTGCAGGAGCAACAAACCGGTCGGTTCCTATTCTCGGACAGCCCCCGAGAAAAATTCTGCTGCATTGATGGCAACATCCCAATCTCGTGCCACGCTGGTTGGCACAGTATCGATTGCTTTATGGGGTGCCTTGGCGTTACTGACCCGACAGGCCGGAGGAATTCCATCGTTTCAATTATTGGCCATGACCTTTTTCATTGCCTTTGTAATGATGTTGGGTAAATGGCTCTGGTGTCGGCAATCTCTGGCAGAGATATTGCGCCTACCCTGGCCCGTCTGGTTGTTGGGAGTTGGTGGTTTGTTTGGCTATCATGGCTTTTATTTTTTTGCCCTGGCCAATGCTCCGGTTGTCGAGGCCAGTCTGATCGCCTATCTGTGGCCCTTGCTGATCGTGCTGCTGTCTGCACTCTTGCCCGGAAATCGACTGCAGTTCCGACACCTCAGTGGGGCGCTGCTGGCGTTTTTCGGTGTCTGGCTGTTGCTTGGACGTGGCTCCGGCTTTCAGTCGGCTTACCTGCCCGGTTATCTGGCCGCAGCAGTCTGTGCTCTGGTCTGGTCGGGTTATTCGGTATTAAGCCGCCTGTTCAGCAACGTGCCTACAGATGCCGTCGGTGGGTTTTGTGGGGTGACTGCGGTGCTTGGGCTGATCAGCCACCTGTTGTGGGAAGAGACTGTATGGCCGCTTGATTCAGCACAGTGGCTGGGGGTGATTGGCTTGGGGCTGGGTCCTGTGGGTTTGGCATTTTTTACTTGGGATTACGGTGTCAAACATGGCAATCTGCAATTACTCGGTGTGCTCGCTTATACGGCCCCACTGCTGTCGACACTGTTACTGGTGCTCGTCGGAGCGGCTGAACCGGAGCTGAATCTACTGTTCGCCAGTCTTGCGATCAGTGTTGGAGCACTGCTGGCCAGTCTGGGGTTGGCGGGTTGGCGAAGTGTGGGCGCATGAACAGAAGTTATTTGATTACGTGTCCATATACTGTGCAGATCAACATGGGATAATTCCCACTATTTTTTATAGAAACTTCTGTAATTTCGTGGAATATACGGTAATATAACGAGACTGGGTTCCGTTTGAACGGTTCCCGTGTCGTGTAGTTTTCGACAAAGTTCGCTGCTGGAGTGAAAAATATATCTTGACTAAAACACTTGGTTTATATATCCTTGCCGAGTCAGGGTATCTATAGTCTAGCACCCCAGTAATCTTGTCGCCATTAACCGTCAACGAATGACAGAGAGGTAAAAATGCGTTTAACCACAAAAGGGCGTTATGCCGTAACCGCAATGATTGATCTTGGGCTGCGTAGTGATGGCTCAGCATTGACGTTGCATGAAATTGCCAAACAACAGGATATATCATTGTCCTATCTTGAACAGTTGTTTGCCGGGCTGCGTCGCAACGGCTTGGTCAGCGGAACCCGTGGGCCGGGTGGTGGCTACCGGCTGGCCAAGGATGCATCAGAGATTTCGGTCGCGGATATCATCATTGCCGTTGACGAAAAGGTGGATATCACCAATTGCAACGGTCGGGCAAATTGCAAAGACGGTGAGCGTTGTCTGACGCATGAGCTGTGGACCAATCTCAGCTGCATGCTGTATGAGTTTATGGACAGCATTAAATTATCCTCGTTGCTGGAAACTGCGAATGATGACAGCAAAGTGAAGATGCACGTTGCGGCAGGCTGATCGCAGTGCGTCCGATTCTGGCAATATCACGCCTTGGTTAAAGGGACTGAGAACGTAAGCATGGGCACATCAGCGGAAGAAATCAGTGGTCTGATCCGGCGAGAGTATAAAGAAGGTTTTGTCACAGATATCGCTTCTGACACCCTTCCGCCTGGTTTGGATGAAACGGTCATTGAGAAGATCTCTGCGCATAAGCAAGAGCCGCAGTGGATGTTGGATCGCCGTCTCAAGGCCTACCGCAACTGGCAGCAGATGACGCTGCCGGAATGGGCACATATTTATTACAAGCCCATTGAATTTCAGGATATTAGCTATTTTTCCGCACCAAAATCCAGTCAGGAAAAACTGCAAAGCCTGGATGAGGTCGATCCCAAGTTATTGGACACCTACAAGAAGCTTGGGATACCCATCGAAGAGCAGAAAATGCTGGCTGGGGTGGCTGTAGATGCCGTGTTCGATAGTGTTTCCGTTGCAACGACCTTTAAAAAGACGCTGGCCGATGCCGGGGTCATCTTTTGTCCGATGTCCGAGGCACTTCGTGAGCACCCGGAACTAGTTCGGCGCTATCTGGGTTCGGTTGTTCCCGCCGGGGACAACTTTTATGCAGCCTTGAATTCGGCGGTATTCACCGATGGCTCGTTCGTCTACGTACCCAAAGGGGTACGCTGTCCGATGGAGTTGTCGACCTATTTTCGCATCAATGTCAGCAATACCGGCCAGTTCGAGCGGACTCTGATTGTCGCTGATGAAGGTTCTTATGTGAGCTATCTGGAAGGTTGCTCGGCACCGCAGCGCGATGAAAATCAGCTGCATGCCGCTGTTGTTGAGCTGGTGGCCTTAAAAGATGCCCAAATCAAGTATTCGACCGTGCAAAACTGGTATCCGGGCGATGCAGAGGGTCGCGGCGGTATTTACAACTTCGTGACCAAACGTGGTCTTTGCCATGAATCGGCCAAAATCTCCTGGACTCAGGTTGAAACCGGTTCAGCCATTACCTGGAAATATCCCAGTGTGGTATTACAGGGTGACCGTTCAGTGGGTGAGTTTTACTCTGTTGCCTTGACCAATAATCGGCAACAGGCGGATACCGGCACCAAGATGATTCACATTGGCAGCCATACCCGCTCGACGATTATTTCCAAGGGGATCTCCGCCGGACGGGCCCAGAACGCGTATCGTGGACAAGTCAAGGTGTTGGCCAAGGCACAGAATGCGCGCAACTACTCACAATGTGATTCGTTACTGCTTGGGGATCGCTGCGGAGCCCATACCTATCCGTATATCGAAGTACAAAATCCTACCGTTCAGGTAGAGCATGAGGCCACGACGTCGCGTATCGGTGAAGACCAACTGTTTTATCTGCGCCAGCGTGGATTGGCCGAAGAGGATGCTGTGTCGCTGATTGTTAATGGCTTTTGCAAGGAAGTGTTCAAGGAATTGCCGATGGAGTTCGCGGTAGAGGCCCAGGCCTTGCTGGGTATCAGCCTGGAAGGTGCCGTCGGCTGAATCCTGTTTGCAGTTTGTTGCCAACCGCGTGACGGTGGTAGCTTACCCGGAATAATTGAATTAACTTTGGCGAGTATTGATATGCTGAGCATAAATAATTTGTATGCAAGTGTGGGTGATAAACCGATCCTCAAGGGGATTAGCTTGCAGGTTAAAGCCGGTGAGGTGCATGCCATTATGGGCCCCAACGGTTCGGGTAAAAGCACCTTGGCCAATGTTTTGGCAGGGCGGGATAATTATCAGGTAACCGCCGGCGAGATTACCTTCAATGGCAAGGACCTGTTGCCTCTGGCGCCGGAAGTCAGAGCCTGCGAAGGTATTTTCCTGGCCTTTCAGTACCCGGTGGAAATTCCCGGTGTCAGCAATGTCAATATGCTCAAAGCAGCGGTGAATGCGGTTCGCCACTACCGGGGTGAAGCAGAACTGGATGCCTTTGATTTTCTGAGCCTGATCAAAGAGAAAGCCAAGACTGTCGAGATGAAGCAGGAGTTTTTGTATCGATCGGTCAATGAAGGGTTTTCCGGTGGCGAGAAAAAGCGCAACGAAATTTTGCAGATGGCCATGCTGGAACCGCGTTTGTGCGTCCTGGATGAAACCGACTCGGGTCTGGATATCGATGCCTTGCGCGTTGTCGCCGGGGGTGTCAATACCTTGCGTAGCCCGAACCGTGCCTTTGTATTGGTGACCCATTACCAACGGTTGCTGGATTATATTGAACCTGATTTCGTGCATGTGCTGGCCAATGGTCGGGTTATCCGTTCCGGGGATAAAAGCCTGGCCCTGGAACTGGAGGACAAAGGGTATGGCTGGATTGAGCAGGAGCAGCCGGCTGAGGCCAGGGCATGAACTCACCGGCTCTTGATTCCTTGCTGGCAGCACATTCGGATTGGGTTGCACAGGGTCATGGCGGCCTGTCCGCCTGGCAGGATGCCGGCCTGAGACAATTGCAGCAGCGGGGTCTGCCAACCCTGCGGGATGAAGATTGGCGATATACCAGTCTCAAGGTCCTGGAAAAACAGGCGCTACGGCCGATCTCTCGACCGGGTGTGATCACAACTGCCCAGCTTGAGTCTGCCCTGTTGCCTGGAGTGACCGGCCCGAGGCTGGTCTTTGTCGATGGTTATTTGTCTTCTAAGCTGTCCAGCCTGGAGCATCTTCCGGAAGGTGTGCGGATTGGTGCTTTGGCATCGCTCATCGCCGCTGATAAAACCTTGCGTTCCTTGCTGGGCAGTTGCCTGCCAGCACAGCGTCATGGCTTTATTGCTCTCAATGAGGCGTATCTTGGGGCAGGCGCTTGTGTGCATATTGGGCGCAATGTACAGCTTGAACATCCGGTACAACTCTATTATCTGCATTCCGGTACGGTGGACAGGGCTGCGATTATGTCACGCAATCTACTGGTGCTGGATGAGGGCGCGGAAGCTGTGGTGCTGGAGCGCTATAGCGGATTGAACGAGGCGGTCGCTTTTACAGATGTACAGACCGAGGTGTGTTTGGGCGCCAATGCTAAAATGCAGCACTATCTGTTGCAGGAAGAAGCCACCAGCGCCTTGCATGTCGGGGGCTTGTATGTTCAGCAACAGCGGGATAGTCAGTTTGTGTCGCATGTGGTCCAGCTCGGCAGTCGCCTGGGGCGACGGGATCTGGATATTCGTTTATGTGGTACGGGTGCGGCCTGCGAGCTCAACGGGCTGTATGTGGGTAGCGGCCGTCAGCATATTGACAACCATACGGTGGTGCACCATGAACAGCCGCAAGGAACCAGCAAACAACTCTATAAAGGGATATTGGATGGCCGTTCCCGGGCCGTATTTCATGGCCGGGTTGTGGTAGATGAAGGGGCGGTAAAAACCGATGCCCAGCAAAGTAACCGGAACCTGCTGTTGTCGAAATTTGCCGAAGTGGATAGCAAACCGCAGCTTGAGATCTACAACGATGATGTCAAATGTAGCCACGGTGCAACCGTGGGGCAGCTCGATACCGATGCTTGGTTTTATTTGCGTTCCCGGGGTATCGATGAGGTATTGGCACAGCGTATCCTGACAGCAGCTTTTGCCCGCGAAGTGGTCGAGAAAATGGCTTTTCCTGCGGTACGCAAGCATGTTAATCAACAACTTGATGGTATGTTATTGCGGGAGATTGGCTAATGCAGTCTGGAACGGTATCGCTGTTGAAGGCAGCCAATGGCCTGACTTCGGGGGTGATTAAAAAAGACTTTCCGATTCTACAACAGCAAATTGGCGACAGGCCATTGGTGTATCTGGACAGTGGCGCCAGCAGCCAGAAACCACAGGTGGTCATCGATGCCATGACCGAATATTATTGCCGCGACCACTCCAATGTGCACCGGGGGGTGCATACCCTGAGCCAGCGTGCCACCAAGGCCTACGAACAGGCACGCCAAAAAGCGGCAGATTTTATCAATGCGCCATCCTGCAACGATGTGGTTTTTGTCCGTGGGACCACCGAAGCCATTAATCTGGTGGCCAATTCTTATGCCGGTTCGCAGTTACAGGCCGGTGATGAAGTCCTGATTACGGCCCTGGAACATCACGCCAATATTGTGCCCTGGCAAATGGTTTGTGAGCGGATGGGTGCCAGCCTAAAGGTGTTGCCGATCAATGATCGTGGTGAATTACAGCTTGAGCAACTGGATGTTTTGCTGACACCACGAACACGGATCGTTGCCGTGGCCCAGGTTTCAAACGCTCTCGGTACGGTCAATCCTGTGACCGAGATCATCGCCAGGGCACATGCCAGCGGTGCCGTTGTGCTGGTTGATGGAGCCCAGTCCATCCCCCATGCCAAGGTCGATGTTCAGGCAATGGATTGTGACTTTTTCTGTTTTTCCGGGCACAAGGTGTATGGCCCGACCGGTATTGGTGTTTTGTATGGTCGGCAGTCATTGTTGCAGCAAATGCCCCCCTGGCAAGGCGGTGGCGATATGATTCGCGTGGTGACCTTGGAAAAGTCGACCTATGCGGATCCACCGCTGCGTTTTGAGGCGGGTACTCCCGATATCGCTGAGGCGATTGGCTTGGGTGTTGCACTGGATTATGTCTCAGCCATTGGCCTTGATACGATCGCTGCCCATGAGCAGACCTTATTGGACTACGCCACCACACAATTACACACTGTACCCGGCTTGCGTATTATCGGCACCGCAGCCCACAAAGCGGCAGTGGTTTCCTTTCTGCTTGAGGGTATCCATCCGCACGACCTGGGAACGATTCTCGATGCGGAAGGCGTGGCCATCCGGGCCGGTCATCACTGTGCCATGCCGGTGATGCAGTTCTTTGCTATCCCGGCCACAGCCCGAGCCTCTTTTGCTCTTTACAATACTCTGGCAGATGTCGATGCTCTGGTCACAGCCTTGCACAAGGCTCGGGAATTGTTTGAATTATGAATGATTTACGCGAACTGTATCAGGAAGTGATATTTGACCATAATCGTCATCCACGGAATTTTGGCAAGCTCGAAGATGCGACCCATGAGGCGGATGGGTACAATCCACTGTGCGGAGATCGTTTGCACCTCTATCTCAAACTGGATACTGACAATCGCGTACAACGTGTTACATTTGAGGGCGACGGCTGTGCCATTTCTACCGCCTCCGCTTCGCTGATGACCGAGGCCTTGCAGGGACGGTCAGAGCCGGACGCGAGAGCCTTGTTACAGAATGTGGTGGCCATGGCCACGGGTACTGCAGTCGATGCAGATACTGTAGGTAAATTGAGTGTTTTGTCCGGCGTGCAGGAGTTTCCGGCACGAGTCAAATGTGCCACACTGGCCTGGCACACACTGGAAGCGGCGCTTGATCAATGTAATGATGCGGTGACGACTGAGTAAAGTGGGTATGGGAAAAGCTTCGAATCAACCATCAGCAATTGCCGGGCAGCAGCCAACTATGGAAGACGGAGACGACGCATCACCGGAGCAGACATTGCAAACGCGGATCATTGCCGGTTTGCAGCAGATCTATGATCCGGAGATTCCGGTCAATATCTATGATCTGGGTTTGATTTACGGGGTTGATGTGGATGCTGAGCAACAGGTAGATATTCAGATGACCTTGACCGCACCGGGATGCCCGGTAGCGCATACCTTCCCGGGCATGGTGGAAAATGAAATCAGCAAGATTGATGGTGTCAACGGGGTGACGGTTGAGATTGTTTGGGATCCACCCTGGACCCAGGACCGAATCACCGAGGCAGCACGCCTTGAGCTGGGCTTGTTGTGATCGGTAGGCGTCATATATGACGGACTGGACCGATGTTTGTGCGGTGGATCAGTTGCCGCCCGGTGCGCACAAGCTGGTCGATGTCGATGATGTCATGGTGGCTGTATTTAATATCGAGGGGGAATATCTGGCCATTGAAGATGCCTGCAGTCATGATGGTGGAGAGCTGGCCTGTGGTCTGCTGGAAGGTGAGGTCATTATCTGCCCACGTCATGGTTCACGCTTCAATCTGCGGACCGGTGCGGTACTTTCTGCACCGGCCTATGAGGATATTCCGGTCTTTCCGGTACGTTGCCAACAGGGCCGTATCGAGGTTCAAGACCCGCGCTGGGATTGAGTTGTTGGCTGAGTAAACGATTTCCCGATTTTACTCCGATATGAAAGTGGTTTTCATCAACCCGTATGAACTGGGGCGTCAGTCGTTGGCGATCGCGGCACCAGTGGCGGTGCTCAAGGCCCAGGGATTTGTGGTCGACAGTATCGATCTGGCACTCCAGCGATTGACGGCAGACAAGCTGCAGGATGCGGGCGTGGTGGCCATCCACCTGGGTATGCATACGGCCACCCGTATCGCTGCCGCTGCCTTGCCCAGGATTCGGGAATTTGCACCCCAGGCGCGTATCTGTGTCTATGGCTGGTATGCAGCAGCCAATGCCCGTCTGTTTTATTCACTCGGTGCCATCGCGGCATTCAGTGGAGAAATCGAAGAGGCGTTACGGGTATTTGTTTGCCAGGTCCGGGATGGCCAGGCCGATCTCGAACAAGAGTACAGTAAACCCCTGGTGATTACGGATGTAATACCTTGGCAGATGCCAGAGCGCAGTGGTATGCCGGCACTGGATCGTTATGCCAAGCTGGTGCTGGCAGACAACAGTCAGCATACGGTGGGGTTTGTCGAGACCACCCGGGGTTGCAAACACCGTTGCCGGCATTGTCCGGTGGTGCCGGTGTATCAAGGGCGTTTTCGTGCCATTCCCAGAGCGATCGTGCTGGGCGATATTCGTCAGCAGGTGGCCGCAGGGGCGCAGCATATCTCCTTCGGAGACCCGGATTTTCTTAACGGTCCAGGCCATGCCATTCGTATCCTTGAGGCTATGCATGCAGAATTCCCTACCTTAAGTTTTGATGCCACTATCAAAGTCAGCCACCTGCTTGCGCAACAGGCACTGTTGCCCCGATTACGTGAATGGGGTTGTCTCTTTATTACTTCTGCAGTTGAATCAACCGATGATGCCATCCTGGAGAAACTACAAAAAGGACATTGCTGCGCAGATTTTGAAGCAGTCGTTCAGCTGCTGCGTAGCAGCAACATTGTTCTGTCGCCAACGTTTGTTCCTTTTACCCCCTGGACCACGTTGTCTGGTTATTGTGCGTTATTGGAACATATTGTGCGTCTGCAACTGGTCGATGCTGTACCGTCGATCCAACTGGCGATTCGCCTGCTGATCCCAGCGGGTTCTTGGTTGTTGAAGGATGCCGATTTGCTGCGTTTTTGTAATGACTTCGACCCACAATTGCTCGGGTATCCATGGCAACATCCCCAGCCTGCAGTCGATCGGTTGCAGCAACAGATTCAGAACCTGGTCGAAGACGGTGATAGGAACAACCAGGGACGACAACAGGTTTTTGCACAGATCTGGCAGCTGGCACATCAGGTTGCCGGCAATGACGTGGCTCTTCCAGAACTCTCTTCCTGCCCGGCTATACCCCATTTATCCGAGTCCTGGTACTGTTGTGCTGAGCCTACTTCACAACAGCTTCAGCAATTTTAAAGAGCATTGGTTGATGCGTAATAGTGTTGATGATCAGCCATGTTTGCCGGATCATGATTGGTAACATACTGCAGGAAATGACGGAAAAGCCGGGGGCTAAGCTGCGGGCCTGTCTGGCATATTTATTGAGTAATTGCCGGGCCTGTTATCAGACCTACCGAGCTGATGTTGTGGCTGAAAAATGAGCGCGTTCACTCAGGAGCCGGGAAAGATGACCAAGACGGAGCAGCGTATCGAAGATCTGGAAATAAAATTCACCTATCAGGAAACAACATTGGATGCGCTCAATGAGGTGATCAGCCGACAACAGCAGCAGCTTGACCGGCTCGAAGTTCTTTGCAATGAACTGCGGAATCGCCTTCGTGTGATAACGGATGATGGCGGCCTTGCTCATACCATGAGTGAGGGCGAAAGACCACCCCATTATTAGGGCTAGGCTGTCAGGAGAATATAGTTCTGATTGGATCATTAACGTAGCATCTGTCTGCTTTTGTTGATCGTTAATAATGGAGCAAAGGACGTTGTCCTAATCTATTAGACCATGTCAATATTCTCTAAAGTAGAAATCGACGTATCAGAAAACCAGAACCATTAAAGCATGCCCTGTCC
>CAYQAP010000035.1:0-26832 GCA_964415515.1 uncultured Gammaproteobacteria bacterium
TCAGGTAATCTACTCGCAACAATTATTAGTACCAGTCTTGACAGTACTCCTTTCGTACTCTATTCTTTCTGCAAAGAGTACGAAAGGAGTACGATTATGTTGTTACCATCGCAGCAACGCACCTTGCAGATTATCCGCACTTATATGGAGCAGCATGGATATGCGCCTTCCATTGCTGATATTGCACGGTTGCTGGGCAATCGCTCCAAGGGACCGGCTTTTCGCTATGTGCGCGCTCTGAAAAAAGCCGGCTATCTCCAGAAAATTCCCGGAAAGGCCCGAGGCATTTGTTTGCTCGAAGGACTGGATCAGTCGAGTAGCTTGCCTTTGCTAGGCCGGATTGCCGCCGGGCGGCCGATTGAGGCCATTGCCGATGAGCGGGTGCTGAACCTGGGAGAGATGCTGTTGGGGCCGGGTCGCTATGCGCTGCGGGTCGTCGGGGATTCCATGATAGAAGCCGGTATTCTGGATGGGGATACGGTGATTGTGCGCGCCTGCGATACGGCCAGTGATGGTTGTATTGTCGTTGCCCTGATTGACCACGAGGAGGCGACCCTTAAACGCCTCGGCCACAAGGCCGATGGCTCAGTGTTGTTGATTCCGGAAAACAGTGCCATGCCACCGATGATCTACCCTGCGCATCGTGTCACCATTCAGGGGGTAGTCGTAGGTCAGTTGCGTACCTATTAGCGTTGGCCCGGCAACGGTATACAACAATGGGAATATGGCGATCACCTTCGCTGACCGGCGGCTGTTGTCCCGTAATCTGGGAACGTGCCATTGTGATGGTGGATATGGACGCGTTTTTCGCCAGTGTCGAACAACTGGACCATCCGGGCTGGCGGGGCAGGCCGGTGGCGATCACCAACGGTCAACGGGGCACCTGCATTATTACCAGTTCCTATGAAGCGCGGGCTTTCGGGGTGAAAACAGGGATGCGTCTGAAGCAGGCTTACCGGCTTTGCCCGCAGTTGCTTCAGGTGCCGGCAACACCGTTACGCTATGCCGAAATTTCCACCACCATTATGACAACCCTGACGGCTATTTGCCCTGATATCGAAGTCTTTTCGGTGGATGAGGCCTTCCTTGATGTCAGTCATTGTCAGTTGTTGCACGGCAGCCCTGTGCGGATTGCAAAAATGGCTAAGGAACGTATTTTTGAGGTCACCGGACTCACTTGCTCTGCGGGGGTCAGCGGCGACAAGACTACAGCCAAGTATGCTGCCAAGCTGAACAAGCCGGATGGTTTAAAGGTTATTCCTCCCTGGGAATCCAGAGCGGTATTGCATGGTGTGCCGGTTACCGAGTTATGTGGTATTGCTCATGGTATCGGTAGTTTTCTGGCCCTGCACGGTGTCTATCGCTGTGGTCAGATGCAGCAGCTGCCGATCAGTGTACTGGGACAAAGATTTGGCAATTTGGGTCGGCGCATCTGGTATATGGCTCAGGGCCTGGATCCGGACCCGGTGCAGACCACCGTGGCACCACCGAAGTCGATTGGTCATGGCAAGGTAATGCCGCCCAATACCACCTGCATCGAGGTAATCAAGACCTATCTGTGGCATATGGCCCATAAGGTAGCGCAACGCCTGAGAAAACATGAATTGCGTGCCAGTCGTTTTTACATTGCTTTGCGCACCCAGTATCAGGGCTGGCTGAAAACCATCGAGACTACAGCCATAGCCTGTGATGATGGGCAGCAGATTTGCCATCTTTGTGAGCAGTTTTTACGGCACTACTGGCACGGTCAAGGTGTGTGTCAAGTGCAGTTGACGGCATTGAATCCACAGCACAGCCACCAGGTCGATCTGTTTCATCAACCAGACTTGCATCGAATCGCGGTAAATCAGGTAATGGACCGGATCAACAATCGTTTTGGAGCATTGACGCTGGCTTCAGCGCGCTTGCTGCAGCGTTCTGACATGCCCGATGTGATCGCCCCTTCGTGGCGCCCCGAGGGGCATAGAAGAACGGTCTGACAGGCCGCCGGGAAAACCGGCGGCCTGTCAGAGATTTGAACGATCAGGACAGCAGTGGTGCGATGACCAGGCTGACGATGGCCATGACGTTGATGATGATATTCATGGATGGGCCGGAGGTGTCTTTGAAGGGGTCACCCACCGTGTCACCCACCACAACGGCTTTGTGAGTGTCCGAACCCTTGCCTCCAAAATTGCCACGTTCCACATATTTTTTGGCATTGTCCCAGGCACCGCCGGCATTGGCCATGGTCAGAGCCAGCAGAACACAGGCCAGCAGGGCACCACCGAGCATGCCACCGAGAGCTTTCGGGCCCAGTCCAAAGCCGATAATTACCGGCATGGATACAGCGATAACCCCGGGCAGGACCATGCGCTTGAGGGCTGCGTCGGTGGCGATATCAATACAGCGAGCATTGTCAGGTTCTGCGGTGCCTTCCATGAGTCCGGGGATTTCGCGGAATTGACGGCGGATTTCCTTGATCATGTCAAAAGCGGCATCGCCGACAGCCGTCATGGTAATACTACCAATCAAGAACGGGATAATACCACCGATGAACATACCGGACAGCACCAGTGGATCATTCAGATGTAGCGTGAAATCCGGGATATTGTGGGTTATGGTTTCAATGAAAGCGGTGATAATCGCCAGCGCTGCCAATGCTGCTGCTCCGATAGCGAAACCCTTGCCGATGGCAGCCGTAGTATTGCCCAGCTCATCCAGTGAATCGGTAATCTTGCGAGTTTCTTCACCCAGACCTGCCATTTCAGCAATACCCCCGGCATTGTCAGCGACCGGCCCATAGGCGTCTATGGCCATGGTAATGCCCACGGTTGCCAGCATGCCGACAGCTGCAATCCCGATACCATAAAGGCCTGCGAGATTATTGGCGATAAGAATTACCGCACTAACCGCCAACATCGGTACAGTAACTGATTGCATGCCGAGTGCCAAGCCCGCGATCATTACAGTGGCGGTACCGGTATTGCCAGCCTCTGCAATTTTTTGCACCGGCTTACCCGCTGTGTAGTACTCGGTAACCAGGCCGATAATGATCCCACCGACCGAACCTGCCAGCACTGCACCCCAGACACCGATTGAAGCACCCAGCATGAGTACGATAAAGTAGGCGGCGATTATGAACAGTACGCTGGCCGAGATGGTGCCAAAACGCAGAGCAACATCTGGGCTGCTTTCAGACTTCATATTGACGATCATGATCCCCAGCAAGGAGCACAACAGGCCGATTGAAGCAAAGGCCAGCGGCATGAACATCAACACCTGACGCGGCGTACCGTTGAGTGAGACGAGATCGAGCGTTGAGGCGATGGCGATACTGGCAATAATTGCACCACAATAGGACTCGAAAATATCCGAGCCCATGCCCGCAACATCACCCACATTGTCACCCACATTATCAGCGATAACCCCGGGGTTGCGCGGGTCATCTTCGGGGATGCCCGCTTCCAGTTTGCCGACCAGATCGGCTCCGACATCAGCGCTTTTGGTAAAAATCCCTCCACCAACGCGTGAGAACAGGGCGACCGAAGAGGCGCCCATACCAAAGCCATCGATAATCCGGGCTGTCTCAGGATCTCCACCGTAGATAAAATAGAGTACTCCAAGTCCCAATAGGCCCATGGAAGCTACGGTCAAGCCCATAACAGAGCCACCCAGAAAAGCCACACTTAAGGCGCTGGCCGCCCCTTTTTCGTGTGCCGCACTGGTTGTTCTGACATTGGATTTAGTGGCTGCGAACATACCGATATAACCGGCAGTTGCGGAGGCGATGGCACCAAACAGAAAGGCGAACATGGTACGCCAACCCAGTGGAGAAAACAGAATCAGAGCGGCAACGACAGCCACGAACATGGCAAGTATACGATATTCCCGATTCATGAATACCATGGCACCTGCGTGAATCTGGTCACCGATTTTGGCGACCAGACCTTCACCGCCAGAGTATTGTTTGACCTTGGAATAAACAAAACCTGCGCTCAACAGGCCGCCGATGCCAAGTACGGGGGGGATCCAAGTTATACTCATCAACTTACCTCGCTTTAGACTTTAGTGGGATATAATCCGGGTTCGAAAATACCGCTGAATTATAGCATTTGTTTTTTGATATGGAATTCAGTGGTTTTTATTTGCCGATTATTTTTTAGAATAAGGGAGGCCTGTACGGCAACAGGTAACGCTTATGGCAACTGTATTGCGAATTGGTACCCGTCGTAGCCCACTGGCTCTGTGGCAGGCTGAACACGTGTCTGGTTTGTTACAAAAAGCCCATCCCAGGTTGCGCGTAGAGCTGGTCAAAATTATGACCCAGGGTGACAAGATTCTTGATGTCCCGTTGGCTGCCGCCGGTGGCAAGGGTTTGTTCCTCAAAGAACTGGAGCAGGCATTGCTCGATAAACGCATTGATCTGGCGGTGCATTCGATGAAAGATGTCCCGGTGTGTTTCCCGGGCGGTCTGCACATTCCGGCAGTATTGCCACGCGAAGATCCACGGGATGCCTTTGTTTCCAGTCGTTACGCCACTCTGGAAGCCTTGCCACAGGGGGCGGTAATAGGAACCTGCAGCTTGCGTCGGCAAAGCCTGCTTAGGGGCTGGAGAAATGACCTGGTGCTCAAGGATTTGCGTGGTAACGTCAATACCCGACTGCGAAAACTGGACGACGGAGAATTTGATGCCATCATTTTGGCTGTTGCAGGACTCAAACGACTGGGTTTTGAGAGGCGAATTCGACAGGCTGTCGACAAAGGTCGCCTAGTGCCGGCCGTGGGTCAGGGTATCGTCGGTATAGAATGTCGCATTGCTGATCAGAGGATCAATCGTCTTCTGGAGCCACTGCATGACCTCGAATCAGCATGTTGCCTGGCGGCGGAACGGGCTGCGAATGCAGCACTTGATGGCGGCTGTCAGGTGCCACTGGCAGTGCATGCGCAGCAGCAGGGGCAGCTACTGGACTTGACCGGTTTTGTCGGCCGACCTGATGGTTCGAAATTACTGTGGGCACAGGCCAGTGCCCACATCGAAAACCCCGTTGCCGGTGGGGAGCAGATTGCCGAAGCCTTACTGTGTCAGGGTGCCAGGCAAATACTGGATAAAGTCTATCAACACCACTGATCTGGCCGGACTGACGGTTCTCAACACGCGTCCTTCCCGGCAGGCCAAGTCACTGGGGCAGGCCATCACAGAGGCTGGTGGCCAGCAGATCGCTTTTCCGGCTCTGGTGGTGCAACCTTGTACCAGTCAAGTCGCCGTTAAATTACTGAGCAAAGACCCCGGCTTCGATATCCTGGTTTTTGTCAGTGCCAATGCGGTTAGTGCTTTGCAACGATTACTGTCTGAGCAAAGACAGATCAAACCCAGGCAACGGTTGACGATGCCTTCGACACTTGCTGAGCTGGCCACAGAGGCAACAATTATTGCCGTGGGTGAGGCCACTGCCAGGGCATTGAGTGCGCATGGGCTGCGGCCAGTAATTCCTGAGGATAGAGACTATCGATCCGAGGCCCTGTTGCGGTTACCAGAACTGCAGCAGGCGGGTACGCACAGCATATTGTTGGTCAAAGGCGAGGGCGGCAGAAATCTTTTGGAAGATTCACTGAACAGGATCGGAGCGACAGTATCGGTATTGGAGTGTTACCGTCGTCTGCCCAGTAATGCGAATCCACGGGAAGTCATCGATCAGCTAAAGGTCCAGGCAATCAATGTGGTGATTGTTACCAGTAACGACAGTGCAGCTGCATTATTGGCACACTTTGACCAGGAGAGCCGTCGACAGCTGCTTGATTTGCCCTGGTTGGTATTGAGCGAGCGGATGAAACGGGCCTGTCGTCAGCTTGGTTGCAGTAATCAGCTTCTGATTCCCTCGCAAATTAATCAACAGGGGATAGTGACCTGTCTAGTGGACTGGTGGCATAATAAAATCCCAGGCCGACCACGCTGATTGGAGCAGTTGCTCGGTCAAGAGAATTGGCGAGCGGTGGCACAACTCTATATTTGACTAACAAACCTATGGCAGAATCCAAGCAAGATAACGAGACCCAAATTGCTGACAGCAAGGCAGATCAGGAAGCGGGTGCGAATCCGCCTGGCCCGAAGTCTGCAAGTGACTCCCTCGCGCCAAGCACTCCCGAGCTAGCCGCGGGCAGTACCGGGGCTGAAGATCCTGTAACGCAAGATACAGTGACCCCGGTGCAGGAACCAAAAACAGGGTCAACTGGTAAGCCGATCGCGTTGTTTGCACTCTTTTTTAGCCTTTTGGCTGTGGTTGCGGCCGTTATCCTTTGGTATCGGGTGGAGGTTGAAGCCAGGCTGCAGGTGGGGGAAGTGCGAACTGGAATTACTGCCATGCAGGGTAGGGTCGATGACTTTCGAAGCAGCCAGCGGGATCTGATGGCCGCACAGAAAACCTTGCAGCAGGATGTGCAGGCGTTACCGGGGAAACTCAAGGATCTGGAACGGCGCCTTGGCCAGGCCGATCAGCAATTGGAGGGCAATCTTGGTACCCTGAAAAATTCCCTGCAACGCTTGTATAGCGAACTGGACCGTAGTGTTGATACCTGGGCCAAGGAGGAAGTGGAACAATTGTTGTTGATGGCTAACCAGCGCCTGCAACTGGCGGGTGACAGTCACATGGCACTGGCAGCGATTCAGTTGGCGGATCAGCGGTTGCAGAAAATTGGTGATCCGGCTTTTACCGAAGTGCGGACCTTGATTGCCGGTGAAATCACTGCGTTGAAGAATCTACCGAAAATTGATCTCACCGGGATGGCATTGAAAATTGCCAGTCTGACCGATGCGGTACCGAAATGGCCCATGAAATCAATGCCGGCGGCTCGCAAACCTGTCGCTGACTCAAGTATTGATGTGAATTTTTCTGATTGGCGAAAACAATGGCAAAGTATTTGGCAGGACCTGAAGAAATTGATTAGAATCCAGAATCTTGAGCAACCAAAAAAGGCACTTCTGGCTCCGGAGCAGCGATATTTTCTGGTCCAGAACTTGCAATTGACCTTGCGGGCTGCAGGACTGGCACTCTTGCAGTCTGATCAAGAGTTGTTTCGTCTGCAGCTGAGTACAGCCGTGCAGTGGTTGCAGGACTATTTTGCCGACGGGCCCGGGCGCAAGTCGGCCTTGCAGGCCCTGACCGGGCTGCAACAAGCCAAGATCCGCCCTGCGCTACCGGACATCTCAAATTCTCTTAAGGCCTTACGCCGCTTGCGTAAAACGCAAAATCGCCAATGAAGGCGCTGACTCTCATTTTCCTGACCTTGGCCGGCGCGGTTCTGGGGACACGTCTGGCCAAGATTGATCCGGGGTATGTGTTGCTGACTCGCGGGGACTGGAGTGTTGAATTATCACTGACGGTATTTTTATTTCTGCTGTTTGCTGTTGTTCTGTTGTTGTACTGGCTAAGCAGAATTTTCGGTGGGGCGGTCCGTTCTCCAAAACGTCTAGGATTATGGCGCCAGCGGCGCAGCAGTAACCGTCATCTGCAGAAGTCTGCCCTGGGCCTGACCGAGCTGGTTGAAGGAAATTGGGCCAGGGCCGAGCAGATATTGAAAAATACCTCGGCCGATGGGCCGATACCTGTACTGGGCCATCTGGCAGCCGCCTATGCGGCACAGCAGCAGGATCTGCTGGATCGTCGTGATCAGTATCTTGATAAGGCCGCAGAGGCTGCACTTTCCAACAGCCTGGTGGTCGGCCTGACCCGGGCCCGCTTGCAGATGAATGCCGGTCAGTGGCCGGACGCTCAGCACACGCTGCAGGATCTGCAGCGTCAGCAGCCCCGGCATCAGCGGGTAGTACAATATTTGCTGGAGCTGTACCGGGCCCAAGGTGACTGGAGGGCACTGCTGGATCAGCTGGCTATGGCAAAAAAACTGAAAGTATTGCCCAAACCGGACCTGGAGGTACTGCAAACTGAGGCCTGTGAGGCACTATTGTCTACTGTGGCTGCGGACCGTGACACTCTGATGGCGTTATGGAATACTTTTGAGAAATCTTCTCAGCAGCAGCCCGGATTGTTAGCAGTGTATGCTGATCTCATGCTGCAGGTTGGCGCCGGTGATGTGGTTTCTCCACTGTTGACCAAGCTGCTGAAACGACAACTCGATGACAGGTTGCTGGAAGCGTATAGCCGTATTGAAGGAGACACTGTGCAGCAGCTGGGTTTTCTTGAGGGCTTGTTGAACAAGTATCCTAGAAATCCTGTGCTGTTACAGAATACCGCCCGTTTATGTCAGCGAGACAAGTTGTGGGGCAAGGCGCGGGGTTATCTGGAGGCCGCCGTTGCAGAAGGTGCAGAGCACACGGCTTATCTGGAACTCGGGGATCTGTATAAACAGCTCGGTGAGTCAACAAAAGCCAGTGAGTGTTTCCGCAAGGGACTGGCGCAAAGCCAGCATATTGCCGTTCAATTGCTTACTGAATCATCTGGGGTAGAGGATTCCGTGACCGCGGACGGTGTGGCATTGAACTCAAAAGAGTCGTAAAAGAAGTGTTCACGATCCAGGCCTCGTGTCGCGAAAGCCCCACGAGCGGCAGCGATCATCGGCGGCGGACCGCTGGCATAGATATCATAGTCACGTAAATCCGGGTAGTGACGCAGCAATGCCTCATGGACCCAGCCTGTGGCTCCATGCCACTCTGTGGTGGTGGCTTCAGAGAGTACAGGGGTGTATTGAAAGTTCTCCTGTTTATTGTGCCAGGATTGCAGCATGGAATCTGCATACAGGTCGGGTTTGTCACGAACCCCCCAGAACAGGTGAATGGAAGAGCGGGTACGATTCTGCCATTGTTGTTCGAGAATGGCCTTGGCCGGTGCCAGGCCCGTCCCACCGGCCAGCATCAACACCGGGCGATTGCTGTCTTGGCGCATAAAAAAGGTCCCGAGAGGTCCCTGGATACGCAGGATGTCCTTGACTTTCATTTTGTTGAAAACATGTTCGGTAAAATCACCACCGGCAATATAGCGGATATGCAGTTCCAGCTGATTGTCCTCAGCAGGTGGATTGGCAATTGAAAAGCTGCGACGTTTGCCACCACTCAACAGGACATCAAGATACTGTCCTGGCAGAAAATCAAAGGTTTTGTCTTTAGGAAGCTGCAGACGAATCTGCATTACATCATCCGCCAGTCGGGTCATGTTGGTGACTCGCGATGGCAGGGTATGGATTTTCAGGGATGCCGCTGCGGTGCCAATTTCAGCCGCATCCAGGATCAGATCACTGCAAGGTTTTGCCTGGCAAAGCAGCACCAGCCCACTGGCATGTTCCTGTTCTGTAAGTGCAGGAGGTAGTTTGTCCTTTTCGCCATAGTGTACCTTGCCTGCAGTTAATTGGGTTTTGCAGCTACCACAGATGCCACTTTTACATCCATAGGGAAACAGGACCCCTGCACGCAGGGCGGCATCAAGTACAGTTTCATCGTCATTGACGGTGATTTTGGTGCCGGTACGGTGATTGGTGACACAATAACTCATAAAGAAGGACCCTGTGTTCTGGTTGCAGTGTGGTCGTTGCACTTGGCACGGTTACCCACCATCGGCGAGCCATTGGGCAACTTGTTCGCTGTAATAACTTAATGTCCCGTCTGCGCCAGCACGCTTGCAGCTTAGCAAAGCTTCCAGAACAACGGCTTTCTCTCCCAGCCAGCCATTCTGAGCTGCAGCCTTGAGCATGGCATATTCACCACTGACCTGATAGACGAAGGTAGGGACCTGCAAGGTGTTTTTGACGCGCCAGACGATATCCAGATAAGGCATGCCAGGTTTGACCATAACCATATCCGCACCTTCTTGCAGATCCAGGGCAACTTCGTGCAGGGCCTCGTCACTGTTGGCAGGATCCATCTGGTAGGTATGCTTGTTTCCTCCGCCGAGATTACCAGCTGAACCTACCGCGTCACGGAAGGGGCCGTAAAAGGAAGAGGCATACTTGGCCGAATAGGCCATGATCCTGGTATTGATATGGCCTGCGGCTTCCAGTGCTCTGCGGATGCTGCCGATACGACCATCCATCATGTCCGAGGGAGCCACAATTTGGGCGCCTGCAGCGGCGTGGGAAAGGGCCTGTTTAACCAGTACTGCAACGGTAAGGTCATTGATAACATAGCCGTTGTCATCGATCAGGCCATCCTGACCATGGCTGGTGTAGGGGTCCAGAGCCACGTCGGTCATGACCCCCAGGTCCGGGATTTGCGCGGTGATGGCACGAATAGCCTGTTGCACCAATCCATCCGGGTTCCAGGCTTCATCGGCTTGTAGCGATTTTTTTTCGGCAGGTACTACCGGAAACAAGGCCACAGCAGGAATACCCAGTTCAGCCAATTTCGCACATTTTTCCAGCAGCAGATCAATACTCAGGCGGTGTATGCCGGGCATTGACCCCACGGCTTCGCTGTGGTTGTCACCTTCACAGATAAACAATGGCTGAATGAGATCTGCTGTACTGAGGATATGTTCAGCCATCATACGCCGGCTGAACCGATCGCGGCGCATACGCCGGGGGCGTGTACTCGGGAAATTACGAGAGACGGGTAGTGGGCTCATGTCGATTCTCCCTGGTGCTCTCCGTTCTGGAAGAAACGGCGACCGATAGAGGGTTGAGTTCTTCATCGAGTACATCACAGAGCTGGCGAAAAATTTGCGCAGCGGATTGTGTCGGGTCGATAGTGCGAAGTTTTTGCTGGGCACAATAGTAGTCGATTAAACGGGCAGTATTCTTGCGATAGTCCTCAAAACGCTGGTGGATGGACTTTTCATTGTCGTGGCGGCGGTGCTGCAGTGTGTTTCCACACTGATCGCAGATACCGGCACTGACAGGCGGCGCAGTGTCCACATGATAGACGGTGCCACAATGGTCACACACCAGGCGACCCTGCAGACGTTGCATGGCCGTATCAAGATTCAGGTCAAAATGGAGCACAACCTCTACTGAGCGATTAACCCAGGCCAGGCGACTATCCAGTTCCTGGGCTTGGGCAATGCCGTGAGGAAACCCGGCCATGATAAACCCCGCATTGGTATCTTTCTTTTTCAGGCGCTGATCGAACAGATCGACAATGATATTGTCGGCTACTGCCTCTCCTTTGAGCATAACCCGGTGAATTTGCGGGTCATCTGATTCGCTTAAGATCTGACCTGATAATAGGCAGGCAACACGGTAGTGTTTGGCCAGCCGATGGGCCTGGGTCGCTTTGCCAGAGCCTGGAGGGCCGATAAGGACGACACGCATGAGCTGGTACTCCGTCGGTCTGTGAGTGTGTTCGGTAGGAAATCTGTGCAGATTTTTAGACCGCGGTACACTACAGTCCCGAAGTATATTCGTCAATAAGAAAACACACAAAACACAAAAAATCTCAACGTTCAGCCTATGTTAAGCACGCATTGTTGACTACTCAGGGAAAATCAGGCCAGAACTCAGGATGTCGCCGGTTGTTTGGCAAGCCACGGAACGGACTCCCTTCAGGCCACATCACGGTCGGGAACGAGAGCACATTCATCCAGCGATCGCTGCGAAGTGATGCCTGTCTCAGGCTTGTGCCTGGCGAGTTTGTGTCAGGAGTAAGTCATTCGAGGAAATCAGTGTAGAATAATGGGGGGCAGCCGCTTGTCTTGTGCTGTTGCCATACACTTGACTATCCTGGTATGACTGAACTGCTACACAACAATGATTGAGAATAGTGATTTTACCGCGGCTGATCTGGATCAGGTCCAGGCCTTGCTGCAATCGCGTTACCATGAGGCCACACAAGTCCATCTTGCAGACAGTGAAATCAGGCTTGATCCGGAGACACAAACAGTGCGGGAGTACCCTACCCTCTACTGGCAGGCCCGAGGGTGCCACTTTGTGGTGGTAAAAACTGCGAAAGACGAGTTTCGATGCCAATTTTTTTATGATCCGGGGGAGCAGTACGGAACGGGTATTGCACGCTATGATGAGCTGCGAGAGTGTGTTACCGATTTGCTGAAGGTGCAGTCCGATCATGAGCGTGAACGCGAAGGGGCAAAAACCGGGATTACCGGCGCTGACGTAAAGCAATGGTCGATCAGCTCGGAGTTAAAACGTTAACGACTGACTATCGAGGGATCAAAGAAAGATGAGTAAACCGAAAAACGCTTTTTATGCCCAGTCTGGCGGTGTGACCGCTGTGATTAATGCTTCCGCTTGTGGTTTGATGGAAACAGCACGCCGCCACCGGGACAAGATAGGCAAGATCTATGCTGGTCGTGACGGGATTATCGGCGCTTTGACTGAGGACTTGATCGATACCAGCCAGGAAAGTGCCGATGCGATCAGTGCCCTGCGCTATACCCCTTCCGGGGCTTTTGGCTCCTGCCGTTACAAATTAAAAAGCCTGGAGCAGAACCGACGTGAATATGAACGGCTGATTGAGGTTTTTTCAGCGCATAATATTGGTTATTTTTTCTACAATGGTGGCGGGGATTCTGCGGATACTTGTCTCAAGATTTCGCAGCTGTCGAAAACCATGGGCTATCCCTTGCAGGCAGTTCATGTACCAAAAACGGTGGATAATGACCTGCCGGTTACCGACAATTGTCCTGGGTTTGGTTCGGTGGCCAAATACATTGCGGTTTCGACCCGTGAAGCTTCTATGGATGTGGCCAGCATGTGCAGGACTTCCACCAAGGTCTTTGTGCTCGAAGTTATGGGCCGACATGCCGGCTGGATTGCTGCTGCCGGAGGCCTGGCTTCAAGCAAGGATTTCGATATTCCCGTGTTGATTTTGTTTCCTGAAGTTGTTTTTGATCGGAAATACTTTATTCAAGCGGTCAAGGAAAAAGTGGCGAAATATGGCTATGCAAGTGTCGTTGTCTCGGAGGGTGTCAGTGGCCCGGATGGCCGTTTTCTCGCCGACCAGGGGCTGGTCGATGCCTTTGGTCATGCCCAACTCGGTGGTGTGGCACCGGTTGTGGCCAATATCATCAAGCAGGACTTGGGGTTGAAATACCACTGGGCAGTCGCCGATTACCTGCAGCGGTCCGCCCGCCACGTGGCCTCGGAAACCGATGTCGAGCAGGCCTACGCCATGGGCTGTGCAGCGGTAGATTTTGTTGTGGCTGGAAAAAATGCTGTCATGCCGGCCATCATCCGCACCTCCAGCAATCCCTATCGCTGGCAGGTCGGGGAGGCCGCGTTGTCTGATGTGGCCAATGTGGAGAAAAAAATGCCGCCCGGTTTTATCAGTGAAGACGGATTGGGAATCACCGATGCTTGCCGTGAGTACCTCGAGCCGCTGATTTTAGGGGAGGATTATCCCCCGTATCACAATGGTATGCCGAGCTATGTACAATTGCGGAATATTGCAGTCGAAAAGAAGCTGCAGGATGGTTTTGTTTTGTGAGTTTCAGGCTGCGATGTTGACCATGGATCGAGCACGTGAGCTATTGGCCGTACAGGCCGATTTTGGGGGGTTCTACAACCGAAATGCGGCCAAGTTAATTCTCCAGGAGGTGGCCCGGAATCATGGCCAGAAAGCCGTTGATCGGTTGATTCAGGAACTGGGCCTGGAGGCAATTTTTCATTTCAAGCCGGGGACTGAATTCAGGCCTTATTCGGATGCAGGCTCCTAGGCCGGGATAGGCCGTAGATCGATAACATAAAGGGAAGCTACCATTGGATTTTCAGTCACTCATCTTTTCGCTACAGCAGTACTGGGCACAGCAGGGTTGTGTGATCCTGCAGCCCTATGATATGGAAGTAGGTGCAGGCACCTTTCATACCGCTACCTTTCTTGGGGCCATCGGGCCTGAGCCCACACGGGCCGCCTATGTGCAGCCCAGTCGACGACCTACAGATGGTCGTTATGGCGACAACCCCAATCGTCTGCAGCATTATTATCAATTCCAGGTGGTGCTCAAACCATCACCGGATGCTATTCAGGATTTGTATCTGGGGTCATTAAAAGCTCTGGACATCGATTTTCTGCGCAACGATATCCGTTTTGTTGAAGACAACTGGGAATCACCTACCCTGGGGGCCTGGGGACTGGGCTGGGAAGTCTGGTTGAACGGAATGGAAGTGAGTCAATTCACCTATTTTCAGCAGGTGGGTGGTCTAGAGTGCCGTCCGGTAATGGGTGAAATCACCTACGGGCTGGAGCGAATCGCTATGGTACTGCAGGGCGTCGAGAGTATTTACGACTTGTGCTGGAATCCGGAGGTTTCCTATGGCGATCTGTTCTTGCAGAATGAGCGTGAGTCTTCTGCCTATAATTTTGAATATGCCGATGTTGGGGAATTGCTGCATCAATTTGATGTTTGTGAACGGGTTTGTCGGCAACTTGTCGAGGCAGCACTGCCAATCCCGGCCTATGAGCAGGTTCTCAAGGCTTCACATGTCTTTAACTTGCTGGATGCCCGTCATGCGATCAGTGTGACCGAACGGGCCCGTTACATAGGGCGGGTCCGTGGACTCGCCAGGCAAGTCGCGCAAGCGTATTACCAGTCCCGCGAACAACTCGGGTTTCCCGGGTTACGAAACAACGGGAGCACTTCATCATGAGCGGTTGTAATCCCCTGTTGTTTGAACTGGGTACCGAAGAGTTGCCACCGAAAAACCTGCAGCAGTTGGCCACCACCCTGGCGGAACAATTGCAACGAAATCTTGCAGAACTGCAGTTATTGCCGGAGTCGGCAACACCTCCGCACTGGTATGCGACACCACGTCGCCTGGCCGTGTTGCTGCCGGCTGTGCGTAGTCAGCAGCCAAGAATCCTGCGTGAGCGTCGAGGACCCGCGGTCGCTGCGGCGTTTACTGCCGAAGGCAAGCCCAGTCGTGCAGCACAGGGTTTTGCCCGTTCCTGTGGTGTGGAAGTTACCGATTTACAGCGCCTGGTCACCGCCAAAGGTGAATGGTTGGTAGATCGAAAACAGCAGCCGGGGAAAAAAGCCAGCGAGTTGGTGCCAGAGGCCATTGCTGGGGCATTGAAAAAATTGCCGATTGCCCGTCGGATGCGCTGGGGTGTGGGTGAGGCTGAATTTGTGCGTCCGGTACACTGGGTGGTGCTGTTGCATGGGAAAACGGTGATCAAAGGCCATTTTTACGGGATCAAGACCGGACGCATGACCCATGGGCATCGCTTTCATTATCCTGAGGCGATCAAGCTTGAGCACCCGGATCAGTATCTGCAGGTTCTATACAAACCAGGCAAGGTCATGGCTGACTTTGCTGTACGCCGGCAAAAGATTGAAAAGCAGGTCCACAAACTGGCTGCAGCCAGGTCTTGTCGGGCTGTCGTTCCCCAGGCGTTGCTGGATGAAGTAACGGGTCTGGTGGAGTGGCCCAAGCCTATCCTGGGGGTGTTTGATCCGGAGTTTCTCACGGTACCTGCCGAGGCCCTGGTGTCAGCGATGGCTGATCACCAGAAATATTTTCACCTGATCGATGCTGCTGGTGCGTTGTCGCCCACCTTTATCACGATTTGCAATATCGATACCCGTGCTGTAACCCAGATACGAGAGGGCAACGAACGGGTATTGCGTGCCCGCTTGTCCGATGCACAGTTTTTCTGGCAGACCGACCGAAAGCGCAGTCTGGCTTCGTTGTATTCCTCCTTGGGGTCCTTGCTGTTTCACAAGAAACTCGGTTCTGTGCAAGACAAGAGCCAGCGCATGCAACAACTCGCGGCCAAGATTGCCACCCGCCTGGGAGTGGATAGTGGTCAGTGCCAACGAGCTGCGTTGTTGGCAAAATGTGACCTCAACACCGAAATGGTCAGCGAATTTCCAGATTTACAGGGCATTATGGGCCGTTATTATGCTCTTGCTGATGGTGAGCCTGAAGCGGTTGCGGAAGCTGTTTCCAGTCACTACCTGCCGCGCCACGCTGGTGATGCCATCCCGGTTCACCCCGTTGGTCAAGTAGTCGCGATTGCGGACAAACTTGACAGCCTGCTGGGGCTGTTTGCCTGTGATGAAGTGCCGAGCGGGGATAAGGATCCCTATGCTTTGCGAAGGGCAGCACTGGGACTGTTGCGGATTATGACCGAGGCTGGTCTGGAGCTGGATCTTGAGGATTTGCTGCACAATGCGGCAGCGGCCTACGCCGAACAAGCCTTTGAGGTCACTGTGGTAGACCGAAAGCAAACCCTGCAGTTTATTGAGAATCGCTACCCGGCATTGTATGTGGCCCAGGGCTACCCGAGCGATGTCATCCAGGCCGTACTGGCTTGCCACGTCCACAGTCCAGTGGACTTTTTGCGCCGGCTCAAGGCAGTCAATGACTTCGGGCAACAACCGGAGGCGGCAGCATTGGCCGCGGCCAACAAGCGCATTGCCAATATTTTGAAAAAAACCACAGTCTCTACAACTTCGGTACAAACAGCCCGACTCGTTGAACCCGCAGAACAGCAGTTGCACCGGTCTTTGACGCTGTTGCAACAGGAGGTGACGCCGTTGCTTGCAGCTGGAGAGTACGTTGAGGTCCTGGGCAGGTTGGCCAGCCTGCGTGCGATCGTGGACAGGTTCTTTGATGAGGTCATGGTGATGGTCGATGATCCTGAGATACGGAATAATCGTTTATCGTTGCTGCAACAGCTGGCTGCATTGTTCCTGAATGTAGCCGACATCACGCACTTACGGATCGACACAGCATGAATGCAAAAATACCAGAACACACGTATTTAGCTATGCTGGCTGCAGTCCAGGCCTTTCACGCCAAACATGCGTTGCGTCAGGAGGGTGGGGAGGATATGCCGTATCGAGTGGCCTTGATGGCCGAAGAACTGGGTGAGATTTCCGCCTGCGTTACCAAGGGCAAGCCACAGTCGGAACTGGCCGAAGAATGTGCGGATTTGCTGATCCTGTTACTGGGAACAGCCATTGCCGGGGATTTTGATCTGCAGCAGGCATTTTGGGATAAAATGAAAAAGCTAGAGGGCCGAAGTGGCCGGCTTATTAACGGTCGAATTCGAGTATCAGAGTTTACCGAGTCATGAAATTACTGATTCTTGATCGTGATGGTGTTATCAATGTCGACTCCGACCAGTACATCAAGACGCCGGAAGAGTGGCAACCGCTACCCCGCAGCCTGGAGGCAATCGCCAGGCTTTGTCGCAATGACTACAAAATAGTCGTTACCACCAATCAGTCAGGGATTGCCCGCGGCCTGTTTGATATGAGCACGCTAAACAAGATCAATAACCGGATGTTGACCCAGGTGCGACAGAAAGGCGGTGATATCGCAGCTGTATTATTTTGCCCGCATGGACCTGAGGATGGTTGCAACTGCCGTAAACCCCTACCGGGCATGCTCACCGAATTGGCGACACGCTTGAAGACCAGCCTGCTTGGGGTGCCAGCCGTGGGTGATTCTCAGCGAGACTTGCAGGCAGCCCGGGTAGTGCGGGCTTTTCCAGTACTGGTACGCACCGGGAAAGGGGAGCAGGCACTGGCCAGTCGTGACAAGGAATGGTTGGCTCAGGTGCCGGTTTTTGATGATCTGGCGCATTTTACCGATGCCCTGTTGTGCGGTGAACTGGAGCAACGCATTGCGGAGTTTGTCGATAGCAGTTCCGGTGTTGTCGAGTAGCCATTGATGTTGGTTTTGCGGGCGCTGCTGTTTTTGGTATTGCAAGTGCTGACCGCAATTCCGTTCAGCCTGCTGGCAATTCTGGTTTGGGGGTTACCGGCACTGCCACGATCGCGCATTATCGGTTCCTGGGCCCATTTGATCACCTGGTTACTGGGTAAGATCTGCAATCTGCACTACCGGGTCGTGGGAAGCAAACAGCTCCCGGAGCGAGCGGTATTGATTTCCAATCACCAGTCGGCATGGGAAACTATCGCTTTTCAGGTAATTTTTCCACCACAGGCCTGGGTGTTGAAACGGGAATTATTATGGATTCCAATTTTTGGCTGGGGCCTCGCGGCGACCGTACCGATCTCAATAGATAGGAAGTTTCCTCGCAAAGCACTGGAGCGGGTGGTCAGCCAGGGTCGGGAACGGTTAAACGGCGGACGTTGGGTGGTGGTTTTTCCGGAGGGCACTCGAATTACCCCCGGTGTCGAGAGCAAATACAATCCCGGAGGCGCCTTGCTGGCGGTTAAGGCAGGTGTGCCGATCGTTCCTGTCGCCCATAATGCCGGTATTTTCTGGCCCCGGCGTGGCTTTATCAAACAGCCCGGGACTATTGATGTTGTGGTCGGAGAACCTATCGAGACCACGGGCCGCAAGGCCAAAGAAATTAATTTGCAGGTCGAGCAGTGGATCCGTCAACAGCTGGCGCAGTTGCCGGGTTCGTAGGCGCCGACCCGGTGCGGTTGGTTGGTGCTGCTGGAGCAGCTTTATCCACAGGGTTGTGGCACAGTGATTCAATCGGCAGATCGATTTTGGCACCATGCACGGCACTGAGTATCGTGGTGCCATCAGCGGTAATCTGATAAACCAGGTCGGAGTTGTTGCTCTGATCCATAGTTTCGCCGGTATCAAGGTCCAGTTCAGTGTTTGGTTTAAGCAGGATCGGCCCTTGCAAAATGGGATCCAATCCATCAGCAACCCGGCCGTACAGGACCAGTTCGCGTATTGTCAGCACCGGGTCTGTCGTTGCGTCGTTGCGCTCCCATGAGAATAGAAACTTGCCACTGGCATTGCGATTCGTGCGTACGATGGCGACACCCAGGCCCCGTCTGCGGTCATTTAGGCGCAACAATCCACGTTGCATGCTGAAAAATTGCTCAAAACTGAAATTATCACGCAGCGTGGTAACATAGCGATCTGGTTCGATCAGGAACTGTCGGAGCATCAGGCTGTCGTATTCATCGTAGATCACGCTGCAGTCAAAGTAACCGGCGGCAACCGGATTATTGATTCCGGATAACAGCAGAGTGAGCGTAGAGAGTGCAGCCGTAAATTTCATGGCAGCATTATACGTGAACAGAAAATCATTGACAGGCCGGGTTTTTTGTCCAGGCACCTCGAGATTCACCCTAGTGTACGGAAAGTAATTATGCAATCACTGTTTTTTTCTTTGCTCAGGTTTGGCGGGTTGTTGTTCCTGGCTTTCTCGGTAACGGGCCAGGCACAGCAACTTCTTGGTGGCAGTGAGGTGTTTCCAATTGAGAACCGCGTTGACGGTCCTGCACAGTTGCAGAATACCGCTGTTGTTGAGCAGGACAAAGCAGCTACAGCGGTCAGTGAGCTGCAGCAACTGTCAGGGAGTGACGACAATACCAATCAGGAATTCCTGAGGCCTGAAGAAGCTTTTGTGCTGCAGCTTACGGTGGTGGATCCCTCACGGCTTCAGGCCGCGTTCAAGGTTGCCAAGGGCTATTATCTGTATCAAAACAAGATCAAATTCTCCTCGGCCACGCCCACGGTAAAATTTTCTGCCATCCGATTTTCTACTGCCGAAGAGAAGAATGACCCCTATTTTGGAAAAATGATGGTCTATCACAGTCCATTCAATATCCAGTTGCCCTTACTTCGGGCTGCTCCGGAGGCGACCCAACTGAAGCTTCAGGCTGAGTATCAGGGTTGTGCAGATGATGGTATTTGCTACCCTCCTGTCAAAAAACAACTAACCCTCAGTTTGCCCGCATTGTTCGTAGCCTCGGCAAAGGCAGATGATTCGGCAAGCTCATCCACCACCTCTGCCACTTCATCCATAGTGAGCAAGCCTGCAACCAGCACCTCAGAAGTTGATATGATCTTGTCATCCAGTCGTTTCTGGGGCTATCTCCTGGCGGCTTTTGGTGTCGGCATCTTGCTGACTTTTACCCCGTGTGTATTGCCGTTGGTGCCGATTCTGTCGAGCATTATTGCCGGTCAGGGCAAGAACATTACCCGGTTTCGCGGTGGCATGCTGTCGCTGGCCTATGTGCTGGGTACTGCGGTTACCTATGCTGTGATTGGTGCGGTTGCCGGGGCCACCGGAGAGCAATTGCAGGCCTATATGCAAAATATCTGGGCCTTGGGGGCCATTGCTATCCTGTTTGCTGCTATGGCGTTGTCCATGTTTGGCCTCTATACCATCCAGCTGCCAAATTGGTTGCAATCAAGGTTGATGGCAAAATCCACCAATTTGCAGGGCGGTACGTATGGAGTGGTTTTTTTGCTGGGGATGATTTCGGCATTGATTGTTGGTGCCTGTGTTTCTCCGGCCTTGATTTCATTGCTCAGTGTTGCCATCGTCCGTGGTGATCCCTGGTTTGGTGCTGAGCTGATGTTCGTGATGGCCCTGGGTATGGGCGTCTTTTTGGTCGCACTGGGTTTTGGTGCCGGTGCCCTGCTGCCCAAAGTGGGTACCTGGATGGACCAGATCAAGTATGTGTTCGGAGTCATGATGCTGGGGGTGGCGGTTTATCTGTTGCGGGTTATCCCGGAAGTTCCGGTCATGTTGCTGTGGGCGGCGCTGTTTATCGTAGTTGGGGTTTATCTGGGTGCAACCCAGGCCTTGCCTGGTGATGCCAGTGGCTGGCGGCGATTGTGGAAAGGGTTTGGTACCATTCTGCTGTTGTGGGGCGCACTGGCCCTGGTCGGACAGTTCACTGGCAGCCGAGATATCATGGCACCACTGCCAACACTCTCTTTGTCCGGTGGCAGCACCACAACCGAATTGGCCGCGCTGGCTCAAGAAAAGCCCCTGTTTCGTCGGGTTGCCAATGTCGCCGAGTTGGATCAGTTGATCACACGTGCCGGACAGTCCGATAAATATGTGTTCCTGGATTTTTATGCCGACTGGTGCACCGATTGCTTGCGTATGGACAAGAACAGCTTTCGTGAAAGTCGGGTTGCGTCATTAATGAGCCAGCGCTTTGTATTGTTACAAGTCGATGTTACCGATCCCTATAACGTGGGCGTCAGAGAGCTGAAGCATCGTTACGGGGTCTTTGGACCGCCCGCCATGTTGTTTTTTGGCTCTGATGGCAAGGAAATACGTGACCAGCGCCTGTACGGCTATCGCAATGCCGACGAATTCCTTGGTGTCCTTAATAAGGTGCTAAAGACCGGTTAATATCGCTTGTCACAGCAACTGATATGGTCCAATAAGGCCATTTCACTGCGATAAAAAGGGATATAAATACGGTTGGTTCGGGTTGTTTTACGTCATTCCAGAAGCTGGCAATCAGCTCCCGAATCATCGATACTGTGCACCACTTTTTTGAACAGCCTGGCACCCGCATGGACGTATCCCATATATTCGAATCCCTTAATGATGCTCAGCGCCAGGCGGTTTCCAGTGGCGCCGGCGCAACGCTGGTTTTGGCTGGCGCCGGCAGTGGCAAGACCCGAGTTCTGACCCAGCGGGTCGCCTGGCTGGTTGAAGCACTCCAGGTGTCACCATTGTCGCTGCTGGCGGTAACCTTTACCAACAAAGCAGCCCGGGAGATGCAGGGCCGGATCGAAGAACTGCTTGGTTACCCGGTTCGTGGCATGTGGATGGGGACTTTTCACGGTCTGGCACACCGCATGTTGCGGCACCATTTTACTGAGGCTGGCTTGCCAGAACGCTTTGAGATTATCGATACCGATGACCAACTCAGGTTGGTCAAACGTTGCCTGCGTGAGCTGGCTCTGGATGAGGCATATTGGCCACCCAGGCAAATCTTGTGGCAGATCAACAGCCATAAGGAGGAAGGCCGCAGAGCGGCACACCTGGAGGGTCTGGTGGATCATCATCAGCAACACCTGCTGGGTATTTATCAGCATTATGAAGCACTCTGCCAGCGCCTGGGTCTGGTAGATTTTGCCGAGCTTTTGTTACGCAACCTCGAGTTGCTGCGTAATAACGATACGATTCGGGAGCACTACCGGCAACAATTCCAGCATCTCCTGGTCGATGAATTTCAAGATACCAACGGGGTTCAGTACGAATGGCTGAAACTTTTAGCCACTGGGCATGGCAATATCATGGCAGTCGGTGATGACGACCAGTCGATCTACGGTTGGCGTGGTGCCAGGGTCGAAAACATGCAACTGTTCCAGCGTGACTTTGCCCCGGTGGAGGTGGTGCGTCTGGAACAAAATTATCGTTCCACCGGAGCAATTCTGCGAGCTGCCAATACCGTGATTTCGAACAACGAAGGCCGGCTCGGCAAGTCGCTATGGACCGCCGGGGTCGAGGGTGAGGCGGTACGTTTATATACGGCATTTAATGAAACCGATGAAGCCCGTTTTGTTGCAGAGCGGATTATGGAGTGGCAGCGCCAGGGCGGCAGGCGTGACGAGATAGCGATTTTGTATCGCTCCAATGCCCAGTCACGAATTTTTGAAGAAGTATTTCTGGATCGGGCCATTCCTTATCGGGTCTATGGCGGGTTGCGATTTTTTGAGCGCGCCGAAATTCGCGATGCCCTGGCCTATCTTCGTCTCATCGATCGTCGTGAAGCGGATACCGGATTCGAGCGCGTGGTCAATCTACCGCCCCGGGGGATTGGCCTGCGAACCGTGGAATGTATTCGTACACGTGCTCAGCAGCAGAACTGCAGTCTCTGGCAGGCAGCATCGGCACTGAAGGGAGAACAGCAGCCATCAGCTCGGGCCGCCAATGCCGTGGCCGTGTTTATCCAACTGATCGACCAATTGGCCAAAGATTGTTCGGGTCAGCCGCTGCACAAGCAGGTCGAGATCATGCTTGCTCATAGCGGTCTGCTGGAACATGTCGGCAGACAAAAACATGAAAAGGCAGAAATCCGGGTTGAAAATCTCAAGGAACTCATTTCTGCAGCCCGACAGTTTAGTCATAACGACGAAGCAGAGGCCTCCACACTGGGCAGATTTCTCGATCATGCTGCGCTTGAAGCCGGGGAAGGCCAGGCAGAGCAATGGGAAGATTGCGTACAGATGATGAGCCTGCATGCCGCCAAGGGACTGGAATTCCCTCTGGTTTTTCTGACGGGCCTGGAAGAAGGTCTGTTCCCGCATCAGCGTTCTCTGGAAGACGGTGGACGTCTGGAAGAAGAGCGACGACTGTGTTATGTGGGGATGACCCGAGCCATGCAGCAACTGGTACTGACGCATGCGCAGATCCGGCATTTGCACGGCCGAGAAATCTATGGCCGGCGGTCTCGTTTCATCAAAGAAATCCCACCGGAGTATCTGCTGGAAATTCGCAGCGGTGGTCGCCGTAAAAAACCTGGATCTGGGGTCACACAAGCTTTATCTGCCACTGCGCTGCCAGGGGACATGACACCGGGTAGCCGGGTACGGCATCAAAAATTTGGTGAGGGCATGGTTCTCAATATAGAAGGCAAGGGTGACTATGCACGAATCCAGGTTAATTTTGAGCAAGTGGGAGAAAAATGGTTGGTACTGGCCTATGCCAACCTGCAGGCGGTTTGAGCCATGTTTTCCACAACAGGTTCTCTATTCTCGGTCCGCTTCCCGTGAGCTTGCCGATGAGTGTGTGGATGTCAGAGTAGCGAGGGAGTTTGTGCGGATGGACTTACCAATGTTTGTAACGGTGTTCGCAACAGTCTTTGTTGCGGAACTCGGTGATAAAACCCAGCTGGCGACGTTGCTGTTTGCTAGCGATGGTAGTGTCAGCAAGTGGACGGTGTTTGTAGCGGCTTCTCTGGCACTAGTGGTGACGTCGGCTATCGGGGTGTTGGCTGGCGGATTTCTGGTCTCCCATGTGTCAGTAAAAATTCTTAATATTCTGGCTGGCACCGGATTTTTGGGGATTGGTTTGTGGACACTCTACAATGCCTGATTGTACTGTGGAGTTGTCTTGGGGTCTTGAATCAAACCAAATAATATATAAACTTTTAGTGATATAAATATTCTGTTATGTTACGATCGGTTTGAACATTGCAGTGTAGGCAACCAGGCAATCACTACCTATATGCCTATTTCTATCGAAAATTTCGGTCTTCATGACTGCAGGAGACCCAAAGCCATGAGAACACACCATGTCCAAGGACTATATCTTTACTTCCGAATCCGTTTCTGAGGGCCATCCGGACAAGATGGCGGACCAGATCTCTGATGCCATACTCGATGACCTGCTGCGTCAGGATAAACATTCACGGGTTGCCTGTGAAACCCTGATCAACACCGGCATGGTGGTCATTTCCGGAGAGATTACCACCGCGGGTTATGCTGATTGCCCGCAGATTGTCCGCGATACGGTGAACCAGATCGGTTACAACTCCTCGGATATGGGCTTTGATGCCAACAGTTGTGCCGTGCTGGTATCCCTCGACAAGCAGTCGCCCGATATTGCCCAGGGCGTCAATGAAGGGCAAGGCCTGGATCTTGATCAAGGTGCCGGTGACCAGGGCCTGATGTTCGGCTATGCCTGCGATGAAACCACTTCGTTGATGCCGTTTCCCATTCATTACGCGCATGAACTGGTCAAGCAACAATCCCATGTGCGTAAAAGCGGAATCCTGACGTGGCTACGCCCCGATGCCAAAAGCCAGGTCAGTGTACGCTATGAAAATCACCGCCCGGTTGCTATCGATACCGTGGTGTTGTCCACCCAACACGAGGGCAGTGTCAGCCATGAGGATTTAAGCGCAGCCGTCATTGAAGAGATTATCAAACCGATTTTGCCGGCCGATATGATCACCGCAGACACCCGTTATTTGGTCAACCCGACGGGACGATTCGTTATCGGTGGGCCGGTGGGAGATTGCGGCCTGACCGGGCGCAAGATTATTGTCGATACCTATGGCGGGATGGCGCGTCATGGTGGCGGGGCATTTTCCGGCAAGGATCCATCCAAGGTCGATCGCTCGGCAGCTTATGCGGTGCGGCATGTGGCCAAGAATATTGTGGCAGCCGATCTGGCACAGCGTTGTGAAGTGCAGGTGGCCTATGCCATCGGTGTGGCCCGGCCGGTTTCAGTGATGGTCGATACCTTCAATACCGGAAAAATTGATGACAAGCGGATTGCCGAACTGGTGGCGGAGCATTTTGATTTGCGCCCCCGTGGCATTATTCAGGCGCTGGATCTGTTGCGGCCAATTTATCGCAACACGGCAGCCTATGGCCATTTTGGCCGTGTCGAACCCGAATTCACCTGGGAAGCCACCGACAAAGCCGACTTGCTGCGGGACGCAGCCGGACTCTAGTTCGATTCTTGCGAACGATTTTGACTCACTGGCCCCTGTTCTGTGATGAACGGTGCCTGGACTACACTTTACTCAGGAATACTATAGATGACCACTGGTAATGAAACCGAACCCTACGTTATCGCAGACATCAGCCTGGCCCCCTGGGGTCATAAAGAGATCGCGATTGCAGAAACAGAAATGCCGGGGCTGATGGCGCTGCAGACCCGCTATGGTGAGGAAAAGCCGCTGGCTGGCTGCAAGATTGCCGGATCCTTGCACATGACCATTCAGACCGCGGTCCTGATTGAAACGCTGATCAAGCTGGGTGCCCGGGTGCGTTGGGCCTCCTGCAATATCTTTTCGACCCAGGATCACGCGGCGGCGGCCATTGCCGATCAAGGTATCCCGGTTTTTGCGGTCAAGGGCGAAACGCTGGATGAATACTGGGAGTACACCCATCGGATTCTGGACTGGGGTGACGACGAAAAACCCGATATGATTCTTGATGATGGCGGTGATGCAACCTTGCTGGTCACCCTCGGCGCCGAAGCCGAACGGGATCCATCGGTACTCGATAATCCGAGCTGTGAAGAAGAGGTAGCGCTGTTTGCCGCGATAAAAAGTCGTTTGGGTAGCCGGCCCGGCTGGTATAAGGAACGACTCGAGAGTATCCGGGGTGTCACCGAAGAGACCACCACCGGAGTACATCGTCTGTATCAAATGCAGGACAAGGGTAAGCTGCCTTTTGCGGCCATCAACGTCAATGATTCTGTCACCAAATCCAAGTTCGACAATCTTTACGGGTGTCGTGAATCACTGGTCGACGGCATCAAACGTGCGACCGATGTGATGGTGGCCGGCAAGGTCGCCCTGATCTGTGGCTATGGTGACGTTGGCAAGGGTTGTGCTCAGAGCCTGCGTGGCTTGGGTGCCACCGTGATGATCACGGAAATTGACCCGATTTGCGCACTGCAGGCTGCCATGGAAGGGTTTCGTGTGGTGACCATAGAAGAAGCCGCACCCTTGGCCGATATTTTTGTGACCGCAACCGGCAACTACCATGTCATCGGTCATGACCATATGCAGGCCATGAAAGATCAGGCCATCGTCTGCAATATCGGGCACTTTGACAGTGAAATCGACATCGCCAGTCTGACCGAGTGCAGCTGGGAAAATATCAAGCCCCAGGTCGATCATATTATCTTCCCTGATGGTAAACGCATCATTCTGCTGGCCGAAGGCCGTCTGGTCAATTTGGGCTGCGCCACCGGCCACCCGAGTTTTGTGATGTCCAATTCCTTCACCAATCAGGTGCTGGCACAGATGGAGTTGTGGGTCCATGGAGATCGATACCAGAAGCAGGTCTATATCTTGCCGAAGAAACTCGACGAAGAAGTCGCGCGCCTGCATTTGGCCCGTATCGGCGCCAGGCTGACCGAGTTGTCACAAAAGCAGGCCGATTATATTGGCGTCCCCACGGCAGGCCCGTACAAACCGGAGCACTACCGTTATTGAGCATCGGGGCTTGACTACAAGGAGTGAGTGCCGTTTAATCTCGCTCTCGATGGCCAGGTAGCTCAGTCGGTAGAGCAGGGGACTGAAAATCCCCGTGTCGGCAGTTCGATTCTGTCCCTGGCCACCATTTCATACATTATAAACAATAAGTTACAGTTCTTGTAAATTATTGCCCATTTCAAAATCTCAGCTTGTTGTCGGCACTGTTGTCGGTTCAGATGAGCATTTAATTATCCTCTTTTTTTAATATAACCTCATTACCTTCTTTTTGATGGCAGGCTTATCTATATGCCCTGAA
>CAYQAP010000036.1:0-12993 GCA_964415515.1 uncultured Gammaproteobacteria bacterium
ATACTCCGACCGTGCGGCGCTGGGTTCGTCGCTAAACAGCAAAAAAGGGCTCTGACCCTTTTTTATAGCTTCTTTCGCATATCTTGATGAAGAATCCCGGCTTCCATATATTCTGACCCCTCTACAACGAAGCCGTGGTGTTGGTAAAACGGGATGGCCCGAACCTGTGATGACAGTACCACTTCTGAAAGCCCTCTCTGTTGGCTATGCACCACCAATAACTTTAATACAGCACTGCCTATATACTGACCCCGCCAAGCCTTAAGGACAGCCATTCGACCGATATGTCCATCTGCAAGTAGGCGTCCGGTAGCCACGATAGTACCGTCCAGGGCTATCGCAACTGCGTGCACACACTGTGCATCCTGTTGATCCCATTCAAGCTCTTCGGGGACGTTTTGCTCAACCACAAAAACCTGCCTGCGAACGGCACGAATTGCTACGGCATCGACAGGCCAGTCAGCCAGCCGGATAGTGATCGTATCAGGTCCAGGATTCTTTGTGATCATAATCCAAAATATGTGATCGGCTATGGTGAAGTGTGCGTGCGCGGGGGTATGGAATCAGAAACTTACCTGTGACTTGGTCCCGAGGCCCATTGTAAAACTTGCTACCAACTGCCAGCAAGGGTACATTCCTGCCATCATGGAAGAATTAGAAAAACTGAGCGCTTATAGCTTGCTGTATACGCCTAGAATGACAATGAGATTAACCACCCATCATCAGAGGTCTTTTGCCGTATGCTGACATTATGGCGTGAGCACCGAAGTCTGTTTCTAACCACTTTTCTGGCCAGTTGCCTGATCTCTATCTGGCGGTTGTATATGGATGATGTGATCAATAATGATGCTATCGAATATCTGACTGCCGCCAAAGCTTTTACCCAAGGCTCCTGGCAGCGTGCCTTTGAGATCTATCGCTGGCCCTTGTATCCGGGGCTGATAGCGTTAATCAGCAGCTTGGCGAGTCTGCCGTTGGAAACAGCCGCACATGTTCTGGATATCCTGCTCTGGAGTTGGGCGGTACTAGCATTTCTGGCCCTGGTGATGATTTTGGGTGGTGATCGGCTGACGCTGCTTATCGCGGCGATCATGCTTTTGCTTTATCCGGGTTTTAATGCAACCCGAGCTTTTATCATTCGTGACCCTGGCTACGTCGTCGCCTATTTGATGGCTATGCTGGCATTGTTTGAGTACTGGAAAAACTCGCGCCGTCCGACTTTGATACGCTGGGCCGCGTGGACCCTGGTATCTGCATTATTCCGAGTAGAGGGGGCCGTATTTTTGGTGTTGACACCTTTTTTTGTACTTTGGTGGAAGCTGCAGTCACGTCCATCCCGGTGGTGGGTGGCATTGATCGTGCTGATAATAGTGGCTGTCTTTGCAGCTGCCATGGGATGGTGGCTGTACATTCCGGGACCGGGTTATCAAAAACTGGATATCCTGCAACAGCCCCTGTCTGCCATCATCAGTGCCTGGTCGCAGATAGCAGAGAATCTGTCAGATAAATTGATGATTCTAAAACTCGATATACTGGGCGTGTATTCGGCAAAATATGGCAGTTGGATTTTACTTTTTTCTATGCTGTTGATTTTAGTCGCAAAAACAGTGGCAAAAATCGGCCTTGTTCACACTTTAATTATTGGCTATGCCATAAAACAGCACTGGTGGTTTCCACGTCAGGACCTACGACAACCATGGCTTTGTTATCTATTGATCAATCTGATGATTCTGGCTACCTTTGTAGTGGTCAAGCTGTTTCTGGCACAACGGTATTCACTGGCCCTGGCCCTGTCATTGTTGTTGCTACTGCCATTTGCCTTGGCCAAGCTGTACCGCATCTGGAGCAGCCATAGGGATCATGCTACAGATACAGGGAAAACTCTGCACAGGCTTATACCGGCGTTGTTCGTGTTATTGATTCTGATTGGAGTAAGGAATCTGGCCGGTTTTACTTCCAAATCCAACATCAAACAAGCAGGCCAGTGGTTGCAGACCCACTCTACGGCCTACGATCAGGTATTGAGCAATAACAAAATTTTCAATTACTACACGGGCAAGCCCAGAACACTGCTATCTCTGGAGTCGAATTGGCAGCAATTCATTACCCGTATCCTTAATGGTGAATGGCAGCAATATGAATATATCGCTGTTCGCCTTACCCGGGATCAGCGTTATCGTCTGCCCCGCTTACAGCGCTTGCTGCAACGCGAGCCGATCAAGATATTTCCGGGGCGTCACGACAGTCAGGTCGTGATCTTCCGAACTTCCAGAGGTTGAACCAGGCACTCAGGTTTTGAGTAAATTGAGTGAGCCGCTGGCAGTGGTGCCATCTGTAAAGACGATACTATAACCAATATTCACGGCCCCTGAGGTGACTGTGCCGGAATAATGAACTGAGTCGATACCGGGGACCGGTAAGCTGGTTATGGTGCCACTGATGTTACCGTCAGCGGTCAAGGTCATGGAAACAATACCAAATGCCGTATGTGCCACACCCTGTGCTACCGTACCGGAGTAGGTGGCAATGATAATCACAGGGGCTGGGTCACTGCCTCCGAATACGGAACCATTGAGGTCGAGTGTAAGAGTGACGGTCTTGGCACCGGGAATATCTGTAACGTCAAGGGCAACTGTACCGGTGGTACTGAAAGAAAAGTTGGTCCAGTTGCCGGCCCAGGGACCATCGGCCGCACTGACTGTTGTGGCAATATCCTGGGCGTTATTGTCGGTACCACTGGAACTACCACCACTGCAGCCCCAGAGCAGGAAAATCGCTGCAATAGGCAGCAGATAGATGAATTTTTTCATTATGAGCTCCAAGGCATCACTGTCGGTGCTGTTGCGGCCAGAAATCTCTGGCTCAACTGACTAAGTATCATAACCAGAAGCAAAATGCAAAGCCACTGTCGTCATGGGGTATGAAGTAATTGAAATCACGATAATACCTGGAATCACTCGGGAGATGAAATGATCTGCCAGCAGCCACCAGGAAACAAGGCAGACTACTCTTCAGGGATCGGATAGTAGCTACCATCGACCCCGAAAAAGGTTCCATCCTGATAAAAACAACGATTTCCAGATTGCAGCAATTGCTCCAACATGGCCGGTATCGGCCGCTGTTCGGCTTTGAGACGCTTGGCAAAGTCCGTTGCACCATACCCATCAATCAATTCAAAAGGGCCCCGCTGCCAGTTAAAGCCCCAGCGCATGGCGCGATCAATATTGACAATGTCGTCAGCAATTTCTGGCACCAGATTGGCGGCATAACACATGGTCTCGCTCATCACGGTCCAGGCCAGACGTCCACCGATATCAGTCGCCAGCAGCAGGCTGGAAAATACTTGTTGCTCCTTGGGTAACTGCACCTCGCGCATGGCCCGCCAACTGTCCTGGGATGGATCATAAACTTCCATGGACTTGCTACCATCTTCATGGCGTAGCAACCGATAATAGCCGCCTCCGGATTTGCGCCCCAGCTGACCGCGATCCAACATCGCCTGTTCCTCTGCGGGCAAACCTGCGTAGGTCATCCCCGGGTCATTGGCCGGCAGATTCGCTTTAAGATTTCGCCCCACCAGGTCCATCACATCCAGCCCGATCAGATCGACCAGACCATACAAGCCGGTTTTCGGCAAACCAACCGGCTCCCCGAGCAAAGCATCGATGGTCTCCAGGTCCAGGCCACTGGCACGAGCCTGCCTGCCTGCGGCGAGTCCCGATAGAATCCAGAAACAACCCACCCGGTTACCAATAAAATTGACCGTATCCTTGGCGTAGACAACCCCTTTGCCGAGGCGACTCCGGCAGAATTGTGCCAGTTCTGAGATCACCTCAGTGCTGGTATCTGCACTTGGGATCAACTCCAGCAAGTGCATCAACTTTACCGGGTTGAAAAAATGGGTCACTACCATTCGTTGGCGCATAGAGAGGGGCAACCCTGCACAGATATCACGAAGCAGAATGCCCGAAGTATTGGTGCTGATGAAGGCGTTGTCCTTGACGACTGCTGCCACCTGATGCAGGAGTTTCTGCTTTAGCACCAGATCTTCAACAATAACTTCACAAATCCAGTCACAGTCTGCGAGCAAAAACAGATCCTCGGTAAAACTGCCGGTACGGATACGAGCCGCACTGGCAGCGGACTCTACAACCGGATTCCGGCCACTGCACAGTCGTTGCATCGCTTGTTCAGAGGCCTCTCGGCTGATGTCGAGCAACACCACCTGACAGCCTGCTTCAGCACAGAGCCCGGCAATCCCCGAGCCCATGGTGCCGGCACCCAGCACCCCAACATTCTGAATCCCTTGTCCTTGATGCACTGATCATTCTCCTGGAAGTATGGATAATCCAATAGTCCCGTATAGCTACCAGTTCACGGTACCATAGACCTGCTTGTAGCGACTGCGAATCTGGTCTGTCGTGACCTGATAATTCTGCGTTCCCGGTGTTTCAATTTTGATCGCCCCCATTAAGGCAGCGAGCTGCCCGGTCGTCTGCCAGTCAAGTTGACGGCCAATGCCATACAGCAGGCCTCCGCGATATGCATCACCACAACCAGTCGGGTCAATCGCCTGACTGACCGGCACACAGGGGATTTCCAGCACCTCACCATCAACATGAATTTGCGAGCCCTGGTCACCTCGGGTGATGATCAGTGCCTCAACCGCATCGGCAATGGCAGAAATTGACAAGCCACTATTTTGCTCCAGCATATGGCTTTCGTAATCGTTGACAGTAATATAATTGGCCAGTTCGACGAAGCGTTGCAATTCTGCTTGATTGAACATCGGCAGCCCTTGTCCCGGGTCAAATGCAAAAGGTATGCTGGCCAGGTGGAATTGTTCGGCATGCTCAAGCATCGCTTGTTTGCCGTCCGGCGATACAATCCCAAGCGAGATATTGTTGGCTTTGGCAACGGTGTTGAGGTGTGCTGAATTCATAGCCCCGGGATGAAAAGCGGTAATCTGGTTGTCATCGAGGTCGGTGGTAATAAAGGCTTGTGCGGTATAGGCATCGGGAATCTCCCGAATGGAATGTTGCTCAATCCTACAATCATCCAGCCACTGCCGGTAGGCAGAAAAATCCTTACCCACAGTCCCCATCGGTACCGGCTGGCCACCCAGACTGTGCAGGCTGTAGGCAATATTACCGGCACAACCACCAAACTCACGACGCATTTCCGGGACCATGAAACAGACGTTGAGGATGTGGATCTGCTCCGGCAGGATGTGGTTTTTAAACTGGTCAGGGAAGACCATGATATTGTCGTAAGCGAATGAGCCGCAGATTAGAGTGCGCACAGAAAAACCTCTTTTAATGGGCCGGGCGACCCTACCGTTGAGAAAAGTTTGCCGGGCTTATCCTGATCGGGTTCAGGTGCTTACAGTCTCTATGATCACCCGCCTGGTACTTGGCTGCCGACCACCAGGGTCAGGCGGAAACGAAAAAAAGATATTAAATTATTCGTCGTCTTCAGCTGCCTTGATCGAGTAGGCCGCAGCATCCAGCAACGCATCAATTTCACTTGCATCGGCAAGTTTCAGTCGATAAATCCAGCCCTCTCCAAACGCATCCTGATTGATGATTTCAGGGGTTTCATTGAGGCTTTCGTTGACCTCGGTGACTTCGCCACTGACCGGAGAATAGGCATCTGAGGCAGCTTTAACCGACTCCACAACTACAACTTCTGTACCAGCTGCTACCGTACTGCCAACTTCAGGCAACTCTACATAAACAATATCACCCAGTAAGGACTGTGCATGGTCGGTGATACCGACTTCCGCAATGCCGTTATCAAGCTGGCGCAACCATTCGTGGGATTCGGTATAACACAATTGCTCGGGGTTATCGCTCATTCGGGGTTCCTCATGCAGGAAAGAGGTGACAAAAAGGGTTTATTGTGGCAATCAAACAGCCTTGCCGTTGCGTACAAAGGGAAATTTCACCACCTTGGCTGGTTGTGGTCGGTGGCGCATCAGCACAGAGCAGTTCTGTCCCGGTCGACAGTCCCAAGGCACTCGTGCCAAAGCAATAGTTCGGTTCAGTGTAGGCGAAAAACCACCGCTGGTGATGATGCCATCACCCGCTGTGGTGTGTACCACCTGGCCATCACGCAAGATACCCTTGCCTTCAAGTAACAACCCGACCAGGCGTCGCGGGACCCCTGCCGACTTTTGCTGCGCCAACGCGCTACGGCCAATAAAATCACGGTCCTCCGGTTGCCAGGCAATGGTCCAGGCTATCCCGGATTCCAGTGGGGTCACGGTTTCGTCAAGATCATGTCCATACAGACACATCCCGGCCTCCAGACGCAGGGTATCGCGAGCACCCAGACCACAGGGCTTGACCCCGGCAGCCAGCAATTTATCCCACATGGCGATGCTATCAGCAGCCGGGGTGACGATTTCAAAGCCATCCTCACCGGTGTAACCGGTGCGACCAACAAACAGATCGCCGGTGATAGCACCAAAAAATGGCGCAAGCCCGGCAGCAACCGAGGCATCTTTATCCGACAGGGCTTGCAGGGCTTTTTCCCTGGCCCTGGGTCCCTGTACAGCAATCATGGCAGTGTCATCAAGCAGAGCCAGATTGACATCATCAAAGACAGTAACTTGTTTGAACATCCAGGCCAGGTCTTTTTCCCGGGTTGCGGCATTGACCACTACCCGGTAGTTGTTATCATCCAAACGATAAATGATCAGGTCATCAATCACTCCACCCTCTGGTAGTAACATGGGGGTATAAAGGGCTTTGCCAGGTTGGGTCAGTTTGTCGATATTGTTGGCCACCAGGCGTCGCAGAAAATGACCGCTATCCTGACCCGAGAGATGCAGCCGGCACATGTGTGAGACATCAAACATACCCGCATCATCGCGAACCTGGTGATGCTCCTCTAGTTGGGAACCATAATGTACCGGAAGCTGCCAGCCGGCAAAATTAACCACCTTGCCACCTGCAGCCAGATGGGCCTGGTACAGTGGGGTTTTGTCACCCATAAGTGAACTCCTCAGATCATAACTGGCACTATTGCCCCGATGGCTGGCCAGGACTGTCCGCAGTGGAAAGCCGATACAGTCCGTTGCAGCGGTGCTTGTGTGCAGTCTACACCTTCAGCCTTTGGCGGGAACCGGGTCTCTCCCACAGCTAAGTAACCGGGGGTGAACTATACCTTGAACAAGTCTCCTGGCCAACACGAATCTGCAATTTTGCCGCATAATGGTGGTGCAAAGAATACGTAGCCACAATACGTCTTTGGCCTTGAATAAGTTGCATTCACATGACAGGTGTCATGTTTTTCTGACCATTTCATTGCTACACTTGGCATTTGTTTGTCAATGGAGCAGCTCGGTGTCGGTCGATCACAGTCGAATGCTGGACAATCGTGAGGTATTATTTTGAATTCGGTGGTGATCTTCGAGGCCATCCGCACCTTATTGCTGGCCCTGATGGTGGCTTTTCTTGTGAGGAATCACATGGTCCACCGGGATGAGACGAATATTGCCGGATGGCGCCTGATCCTGAGCGGTTTTGTACTGTTGCTGCTGGCTTCACTACTCGATGTAACCGATAATTTTCCACAACTGAACAAATGGGTCTTTTTGGGTGATACACCACAGATGGCCTTCTTGGAGGAATTTGTCGGTTATGGCGGTGGCTTCCTGTTGCTTGTTATCGGTTTGTTGCGCTGGATGCCCAGTGTCCAGGCACTTCAGCAGGAGGTGACCGCGCGTCAGCAGGCGCAACAGTTGATCGAAGAACAAAAGGATTTTCTGCAAACCGTCATCGATGGCATTCCTGATCCCATGGTGGTCATCAACCTGAACTACCGGGTCTTGCTACAGAATCGGGCCAGTAAAGTGCTTCTTCCGGATAATGAACAATCATCTGCAGAACTAACCTGCCATTGGCTCTCTCACCGAAGCCCACAACCTTGCGATCTGGACCATGAAGATTGCCCACTGCGGGAGGTTCTGCACAGCGGTACTACGGTAACCGTAGTCCATCGGCACCTGGATGCAGAAGGGGAACCCCAGATTGTCGAGTTAACGGCCTCTCCATTTCACAATTCCCAGGGCGAGCTTGTTGGTATTATTGAGTCTGCCCGCGATATCAGTGATCGGGTACATCTAGAGCACCGCCTGCAAAAAAATGAAAAACACCTCCGGCTTCTGACTTGGCACGATCCTCTGACGGGGCTGTACAACCGCGACTACTTCATAAGACGCCTGAAAATGGCCCTGCAGGTTACCCAACATCTGGCCGTACTGGTGATCGACATCGATTGTTTCAAGCGACTGAATGAGGGTCTGGGTCATATTGCCGGGGATGAAATCCTGTCCGAGCTGGCCACCCGATTGTCTACGGGACTGCGCAGCAATGATGTGCTGGCCCGCAGCGGTGATGAATTTCTGCTCCTTACCCGGCACCGGGTAACCACTGAGCGAACCTCGCAGCTGGCACGAAAAATACTCGCTGCTGTAGGCGCAAAACTTGAAGTTGCTGGACAAATCATTTATCCGCATGCCAGTATCGGGATCGCCCAATTCCCCGAAGATGGCAGTGAGGTCGACTCATTGCTCAGCCATGCCGATACCGCTGCACATCGGGCACTTGAGGCCGGAGGACACCGACTGCACCACTACTCGATGCAGGAAAGTACCCAGGTGCAGGAGCAGCTGTTGCTTGAAGCGGGCCTCAGGGAAGCGATCGAACAGGATCAACTGGTGGTCTACTACCAGCCCCAGGTTGACCTGAACAGTGCTCGTATCATTGGTGCCGAAGCCCTGGTTCGTTGGCAGCATCCCCAGTTCGGTCTGGTACCGCCGGGTAAATTTATCTCCCTGGCGGAAGCCAGCGAGCTGATTGTTGAACTGGGAGCGTGTGTATTGCTCGCGGCCTGCGGCCAAGCTGCAAGGTGGTACGATTCAGGCCATCTGACAGGACGCATCGCGGTCAATTTGTCTGCGCGGCAATTTGATGAGGAGGATTTAGCGGCAAAAATTCTGGCCGTATTAGAACAAACCGGGTGCCCGCCAGAAGCCCTGGAGCTGGAAGTGACCGAAAGCATGATAATGTTGAATTCGGATAAAGTTGCATTCTGTCTGCAACAACTTCGAAAGCAGGGCATCAAGGTGGCCATGGATGATTTCGGTACCGGTTATTCGTCCATGTTACAGCTGCACAGGTTGCCGATCGACAAAATCAAGATTGATCAAAGCTTCGTCCGCAATCTTCTCGACGATACCGATGCCGCTACCATCACGCGCTCAATTATTGCCCTGGCCACGAGTCTGAATCTTGATTTGATTGCAGAAGGCATCGAAGCGCAGCCACAGGCTGATTTCCTGCAGGCTGCAGGCTGCCTGGAAGGCCAGGGTTTTCTTTACAGTCCTGCCATCCCGGCGCAGGATTTTACCGCCCTGTTGCTACAGGGCGGGCAATTTCCGGGAGCAGCCGCCATTGTAGATTAAGTCTGTGGGCGGGTTTCCATCGGCAAGAACTGTGGTTTTTTTATCAGGTCACTTTATACAGGCATAAAGTTCCTTTGGTTGACACTTGAATCAAAATTATGCTCAGATAGTGTTGATATTATTCTGCTCGGAGAGACCGCTTCGATGGCTTGTACACCCCTTTATGTTATGCTCAGCTCAGATGCTCGTGATACCCTGCAGCTGGCTTCGATGGTCGCTTCGGTGGCCGCGGTCTCGGAACGTCCGGTTCATGTCTTTGTTTCCATGGGTGCGATCAAGGTATTTGGGAAAGAGGTCTCTGGAAGCAACCGTTACGGTGATAGCCCGCTAAATGCGCATTTATGTGCCAAAAAAGCGCCTGATCCGGTCGAAATGCTGGCTCAGGGTAAGATGCTAGGAGAGATGACCGTATGGGCCTGCTCCATGGTGCTCGATGTCCTGGGTTGGGATGAGAGCGACCTGGTTGAGGGTCTCTTCGATGGTCAAATGGGTTTGACCAAGTTTCTGTCCGAGGCCGAACAAGGCCAACTGATTTCGATGTAAGATAGCGTATCCCTATTCTTACAAGCCATTTCGTCATTGCGAACCCACATAGCTAACCATTGCTGGAGAATCAAGAGATATGAGTGAGCGCAAAATCATCGATGCCCGGGGTTCGTATTGCCCCGGTCCCCTGATGGAGTTAATTGCTGCATTAAAACTGCTGCAAGTGGGTGATGAAGTCGAGATTCTTTCTACGGACCAAGGTACTGCCAAAGACGTCCCGGAATGGGCTGCCAAGGTGGGCCATAAAACGGTGGAGTCAGGAAATAAAGACAAGCACTGGTATGTGGTCGTGCGCAAAATGAAGTAGAGGGTAGTAGAGTAAACTGGTGCGTTATTACGAAAACGCGCTTTATCAACTGTCAGCTGTTTACGCTAATGCAGAATAGAAGTGGATGGCCAGTCACTGAACCGTGACAAAATTCACTAGTTAGCGGGAATTGCTGACAAACCATCAAGGAGGTAGCCGATGTCAAAGAAAATTCTCATTGTGGGTGGTGGGCTGGCCGGAACCATTATTGCTAATGGTTTGTGCCGACAGATCAGCACCGAAATTCGCAAGGGTGATGTCTCCATCACCATGCTGGGGACTACGGAAACCCATATGTACCAACCGGGGCTGCTGTATGTACCCTTTGGGAAAATCCGCGAGCGTGAGTTATTCAGGAATCAGCACAAGATTCTTAACAAGTTGGTCATCTTTCATGTCGACCCGGCAACCAATATCGATGTGGAACGCAAGCAAGTAACCTGTACCTCCGGTGCGGTTCATGGCTATGACTATCTGGTGCTTGCCACCGGCTCACGGCTGGTACCTGAAACGATTCCCGGCATGGCAGAAGGTGCGCACTGGCTTTATGACCTCGATGGTGCGCGCAAGATGCGCCAGGCACTGAGCGAATTTGAGGGCGGCAAGGTCATCGTAAATGTTAACGCCCCTCACAAGTGTCCGGTTGCTCCACTTGAGATCACCTTCATGCTTAAGGATTTCCTGGAGGAGAAAGGGGTATGGGACAAATCGGAGATCACCTACACCTACCCCATTGGTCGCCTGCATGCCCTTGAACCGGTGGCAGAATGGTGCAAACCCGCGATGGATGAGTCAGGCATTAACTACGAAACTTTTTTCAATACTAAAGAAGTCGACCCACAGGCAAAAACCATCACCTCTGAAGAGGGGGTAACACTGGATTACGATTTACTGGTTACCATTCCACCACACCGCGGTGCGGAAGTCATCAGTGAATCCGGGCTGGGGGATGGGGGTTGGGTACCGACTGATCGCAACAAGCTGCTGCGTGAAGGTTCAAATGATGTTTTTGTCTGCGGTGATACCACCAATATACCGATCTCCAAGGCAGGCTCTACGGCCCATTTTGAAGCGGACACGGTGATTGACAATCTGGTATCACTATTGACCGAGGGGCGTTGGGCCCGCAATTATGACGGCAAGGTATTCTGCTTTGTGGAAACAGGGCTCAAAACTGGCACCTATGTCTGGTTTGATTACAACACACCACCAAATCCGGGTGCACCATCACAGATGATTCACTGGTTCAAGCTGGCCTACAATCGTCTGTACTGGTTGTCCGCTCGCGGCTTGCTGTAAAGGGGAGAGCTAATTATGAGTGAAACGCAAGAAAATACCCTGCGCTTGGTCAAGTCAGCCAGTGAGGCGATGACCGATGGCATGGTCGAGCGAATGGCGACCACCGGCAGTAATGTTCTGGAAGTACTGGACCGCCTGAACGAGGAAGACACTCGGGATGCGGTCATGTCCACAATCGATCGATTGACTGAACTGCACCGCTCGGGAGCCCTCAACACCTTGTTTGACCTGGTGACTCTGATGCATGCTGGGCGTTCCGCCCTGACCGACAACATGGTCGAACGGTTGGTAGTTTGGGCCGAAACCATGGTCACCAATGTGGCCAACGAAAACTTGGCGGAGTTTACCGGCAAAACCTGCAATGCCATGCACGAAGCTGCTGAGGAAACTGCACAAGTAAAACCCAGTGGCGGGTTCCTGTCAACCATCACCCTGCTCGGCAAACCGGAAACGCAACAGGCGCTGCGGTTTATGCTGTCTGTTGCCGGCAAGATGCAACAAAACGTCACCGAGCCTGATGAACTATAAAGACTAAGGGGCTGTCCGAGAGGGCAAATCGAACCCTGCATCTTTTCAATTCCCTCGCCACTACCCTACTCAGGGTAGTGGCATTTTTATGGCCGTCAAAACACAGTAAAACTTCGATATCGTGGTTATGGAATCCGTTAAACAGCAGGGATGGCGAACCCCAGTACGGGTAATTATCGCGGGCTCCCTGATCGCCATGATCGGTTTTGGCGTGCGCTCGATATTCGGCCTGTTCCTGGAGCCGATGACCGTAGCGCGGGGTTGGAATCGTGAAACTTTTGCCCTGGCGATGGCCTGGCAAAATCTTTTATGGGGCTTGGCGGTCCCTTTCGCCAGTGCCCTCTCTGACCGTTTCGGTTCCAGTCGAATATTGAGTATCGGGGCACTGCTGTACGGTGCCGGGGTCTGGGGGATGGCCACTACCAGCTCGGTCATCGGTCTGCAACTATTTGCGGGTATCTTGACCGGCCTCGGGGTTGCATTCAGCGCTTTTTCAATTGCCTTGGCGGCAATGGCCAAGGTGGTCGGTACCGAACGACGCACCTGGGTATTGGGACTCGGTACAGCAGCGGGCTCTTTTGGCCAAGTACTGTTCTCGCCATTGGGACAGCTGTTCATCACCGAGTATGGCTGGTATGTGGCATTGCTGCTGCTGGCTGCCTCGGTACTGATTATTATCCCACTGGCCTGGGTGTTGCCGAGCAGTAATGACGCGGTAGCATCAGCCAACAGGCAGCAGAGCCTGGGGCAAGCGATACACGAAGCCGCGCACCATCGTGGTTTTGTTATATGGCGACTTTGTTTGGTATCGTCTTTTTCAGCCACCAGATTGGCAGCTTCA
>CAYQAP010000036.1:13093-26117 GCA_964415515.1 uncultured Gammaproteobacteria bacterium
TATATGGCGACTTTGTTTGGTATCGTCTTTTTCAGCCACCAGATTGGCAGCTTCATGGGAGTTTGGCTGGGTGGATATCTGTATGATATCACCGGGAGCTATAACGGTGTGTGGTGGACCGGCGTGATTCTCAGTGTTGCTGCTACCGTGATTCATTTGCCGATCAATGAGCGGCCACTGAAAAGATTGATGAAGAGCTAGCGTCTGTTCCCGGGCAGACCAAGGTTCCTGCGCAAATATCGATGAAACGGACTGAGTCAATCACAGGGATTTTCCTGCTATGATGCGGCCTGGCTGGACTGAATATGTTCTCTGCTTAAGGAGCTTGTTATTGACTTCCTGAATTGTCTTCGAAATAAGCCTCAGACCAGTGGGGGATGGTTTGTTGCTGCTCTTGGTCTGGTTTTTTCCCAGCCTGTCATGGCCCAGAACATATGGCAGATCGATTCCTGGCACCGAGACCTGGGGTTGCAATTTGACAGCATCAGTCGTCGCCTGGATCATTTTCTGGGGGCAAATTATGTGGTTGAAGATGAGGCACGATCCAGAGTTCGGCTTCGACTTGACAGCAGTCTGGAACAAGGGGAAGGTTTTAAACTTCGTCCACATTTTTCCGCCAGACTGGTGTTGCCTTCACTCAGGAAGCGCTTTCGCATCTGGCTGACAACCGACAACCTCAATCGGGAATCCAGTATTGGCGGGATTGGTCGGGAAGGTGTGGATATGGGCCAGCATAACGCCTCAGGAACCCAACTCATGTTACGCCTATTGGAACAGCGCGGTCGACGCAATCAGTTCAAGCTGGACCTCGGTCTGCGCCGTTATGATGCCAGGTTACAACCGTTCAGTCGCCTGCGCTGGCGCTATACTTTGCCACTTCAAGGCCCCTGGTCAGGTCGCTTATTTGACAGTTATCGTTATTTCGCCTTCTCCGGAGGTGATAATGAAGCAGGCTTTTCTGTCCAGCGCCTGTTCGGCAGCAAGCAGAATACCGCAATCCGCTTCAACCACCGGCTGCGATGGGAGGCCAACCGCGACGGGGTCCTGCAGCTAGCACAACTGACCCTCTTTCATGCTTTGGCGAATCAGCAAGAAGTGGCACTCGAATTGTTGGCACGTTATCGGACGCTGGTTGATCCAGAACAGGGGGATAAATTTGAGTTGGCAGCAATGCGTTTGCGCTATCGTCGCCCCTGGCTTCGTCCCTGGCTGTTTTTCGAAGTGTGGCCCGGTATCAGCTGGCCGGCAACCCGGCAACACCGTTCTTCGTTGGGGATTCTACTGCGTACCGAGGTGGTGTTCGGGCACTGATCAAATGCCTTCAGTCAATCCCTTCGAAATCAGTAAGGAACTTGATCTGGATCAATTATAATAAGAATGATTCTCATTAGCATTTGAAATCAGGCCACCAATCCGCTATCTTGTGTACCCTGCCCGAATATCCCTACAACCTGAAATGGCTAATACTCCAAAATGAATCAGGCTCAACGTCAGTATACCCCTATAATTAAACTTGCCCTGCTCTGTTTGCTAACCCTGTCTGTTCTGCCCCGGTATTCGTTGGCCGAAGAAGTCAACGTTTATTCAGCTCGCAAGGAAGCGCTGATCCGGCCACTACTGGAGCGCTTTACCCAGGCTACCGGCATTGTGGTCAATCTGGTAACTGGCAAGGCAGACACCCTGCTCAGCCGCTTACAGAATGAGGGAAGAAACTCACCCGCCGATGTATTCATTACCGTTGATGTAGGACGATTGTCGCGGGCAAAGCAGGCGGGCGTTCTGCAACCGGTAACAGATCCTTCTCTGTTGCAGGCAGTCCCGGCAACATTTCGAGACCAGGAAAACTTCTGGTTTGGCCTTTCCATCCGTGCCCGTACCCTGATTTATGCGCGACAACGGGTCAAGACCACTGAATTATCAAGCTATGAGCAACTGGCTGACCCTGTTTGGAGCAAACGCATTTGTTTGCGCAGCTCCGAAAATATCTACAATCAATCATTGGTGGCCGCCATGATCGTGGCGGATGGAGAAGCCACTACCCTGCAATGGGCCAAAGGTATGATCAGTAATCTGGCCCGCTCTCCTCGTGGCGGTGATCGTGACCAAATCAAGGCGGTAGCAGCCGGACTCTGTGATGTAACACTGGTCAATACCTACTACCTGGGTAGAATGCTCAAATCCAAATACCAGGATACTCTCCTGGCGGCAAGTAAAGTTGCTATATTCTGGCCCAACCAGACCGGTCGTGGGGTTCATGTGAATATCAGTGGCGCTGGGCTAACAGCCAGTGCACCACACCGGGCAAATGCCATTCGCCTGTTGAAATTTCTGCTGACCCCGGAATCGCAACGCTGGTATGCCCGGGTCAACTATGAATACCCGGTACGCAAAGGCGTCTCTTTAGATCCTTTGGTGGCAAGTTGGGGTTCGTTTACACAGGACGACACGCCATTGCCCCGACTGGGTGACTATAATGCACGAGCCGTGATGCTGATGGATAAAGCCGGCTGGAAGTAGGCTCAAGAGGATTGACAACTTGACTGAGAAACCAGTGCATGCCGGGTAGTATACGTTCCCGGCGCTGGCAGTTTGCCAGTGTCATCACTGCCGCCATACTGGCGCTGCCGATCATGATCGTGTTCGGGTATGTGCTGGTGCCTGACACCCAGGTCTGGCAGCATCTGGCAAATACCGTACTTGCTGACTATGTGATCAATTCATTGTGGTTGCTGCTTGGGGTTAGTTTTGGCACCCTCAGTATGGGTATTATTACGGCTTGGCTGACCAGTGTCTGCGAGTTTCGTGGGCGACGTTTGCTGCTGTGGATGCTGCTGCTGCCGATGTCGATGCCGGCCTATATCATAGCTTATACCTATACCGGAATGCTGGATTTTTCCGGGCCGGTGCAAAGCGGTCTGCGAGTATTTTTTGGCTGGACTGTGAACGAGTACTGGTTTCCGGATGTGCGTTCATTGGGTGGTGCGATCGCCATGCTGTCACTGGTTCTTTACCCGTATGTCTACCTGCTGGCCCGTGCTGCATTTCTTGAACAATCGGTCTCGATTCTGGATGCCAGCCGCAACCTTGGTTACAGCCCCTGGCGCAGTTTTCTGCAAATCTCTCTACCCATCGCCAGGCCGGCCATTATCGTCGGCCTGTCACTGGCACTTATGGAGACTTTAGCGGATTATGGGACGGTCCAGTATTTTGGTGTGACTACCTTTACTACCGGTATTTTTCGGACCTGGTTTGGTCTGGGCAAGCCAGCGGCAGCGGCCCAACTCGCTGCCTTGCTGATGACAGCAGTCATGCTGTTGATAGTACTGGAGAGCTGGTCACGACGCAAGGTGCGCTACCATCACACGGAGGGGAGTTCTCGGCCGTTGCCTCGTTATGCCCTGCGCGGCTGGACAGGAGGACTGGCATTGTTGGCCTGTGGGGCACCGGTGGTATTCGGGTTTCTACTGCCGGCTTTGCAACTGGCAATATGGGCCGTGGCAACAGCCGGCGAGGGGATGGACCCGGGCCTGCCACAGCTGGTCTGGCACAGTGTAGCCTTGGCAGCCAGCACTGCAGTGCTGGCCTTGCTACTGGCGCTGCTGCTCGCTTATGCGCGGCGCTTGGCACCGACCCCGCTGGTTTTAACCGCGGTCAGAACCGCGGGTCTGGGTTACGCCATACCGGGTACGGTTATCGCAGTCGGGGTCAGCCTGCCACTGGCGGTATTTGATAACACCCTGGACAGCTGGTTGCGCAATCACTTCGGGATCTCCAGTGGCCTGCTGCTCAGTGGTACGCTATTCGCTCTGATGTTTGCCCTGCTGGTGCGATTCCTGGCGGTAGCTTTACAAGCGGTAGAAGCCGGACTCACCACGATCCGACCCGTCCTGGATGACAGTGCACGCTCACTTGGGTTTCGCCCCATCGACGTACTGAGAAAAATTCATATTCCCATGCTTCGTACCAGCCTGTTGACCGCAGTATTGCTGGTTTTTGTGGATGTGCTCAAGGAGTTGCCGGCCACGTTGGTACTGCGACCTTTCAACTTTAATACCCTGGCGGTGCGAGCTTATGAAATGGCCTCGGATGAGCGCTTGCGGGATGCAGCACTGCCAGCCCTGGCTATCATGCTGGCCGGTTTGATTCCTGTAATACTGTTGTCCCGCTCAATTGCCGGTTCTCGCGCCAGTCGCAGCCCGGATGATCGATAGGTCCGCTGTATCCCGCCCCTGCAGCTCTCCTGGAAAGGCCTTGGCCCGCCTGTCAAAATACAGCAGCAGCGACCATCCCAGGTAGAGTATGTTCAGGCACGCAGGCGAGTGTTATCTGGATCGAACGGAGATTCTGCAATCACAGTGGCACGATGAAGTTGACCGAGAACTTCAATCTCCAGTTCCACGCCGACTTCGGCGCAGTCCTTCTTGACCAGCCCCAGGGCCAGTGATTTCTGGACCCGGTGACCAAAGCCGCCCGAAGTCGCCCGGCCCACGATCTGTCCGTCCCGATAAAGGGCCTCGGAGCCACGGGCATCGACAGTATCGATATCATGCACTTCCATGGTGACAAAAGCATTTTCGAAGCCGCGTTGCTGCCATTCAAACAGGGCTTGTTTGCCAATGAAATCGCCGTCTTTGTCGAGCTTTACGAAACGGTCAAGGCCAGATTCCAGCGCCGCATATTCAATGGACATTTCCCGCGGTATCAATCGATAGGATTTTTCCAGTCGCAACGAGTCCATGGCCCGAATACCAAATGGCTTAATGCCAAATTCCTCACCGGCTGCCATGACCTGATCGAAAATGTAGTTTTGCATCTCAATTGGATGGTGCAGTTCCCAGCCCAATTCACCAATGTAGTTGACGCGCAGTGCCTGGGTACTGGCGTAACCGATGTTGATCGGTTTGCCGGTTAACCATTTGAAGTTGGCGCTGGTCAAATCAGTATCGGTAAGCTTTTGCAGCAACCCTCGGGACTTGGGCCCGGCCACCACCAGTACACCATATTGACTGGTGACTTTGTGCAGCTCAACACTGCCATCGGCAGGTTTGAGCTTGCATAGATAATCGTAATCATGGGCTTCCAGGGCCCCGGCCGACACCAGATAGTAGTTCTGGGGCCCGGTTTTGTAGATGGTATATTCGGAACGTACACCACCGTTTTTCGACAACATATGGCACAGGCCAATGCGTCCGATAGCCTTCGGTATTCGATTGGCTACCAGGTAGTTAAGCCAGTCGGCTGCTCCGGGTCCACTAACTTCAAATTTACTGAAAGCGGTCATATCCAGGATCCCGACATGCTCACTGACATGCAGACATTCCTGGCCCACATAGTCGAAATAATTGGTGCGCCTGAAGGAGAGCTTTTCCACAATACGTCCATCTTGCAACGGTGCTGAGTGGTTTTCATTCAGCAACACATCAGCAGGACGCAGATCCTCCTGGCTGAGCATATAGCCGTCCGGAGCAAACCAGTTTGGCCGTTCCCAACCATAGACCGTACCGAATACCGCACCCAATGCTTGCATGCGATCATAGCAAGGAGCCGTTTTCAACGGCCGACAAGCCGGGCGTTCCTCATTGGGATAATGAATGGAGAAGACGTTGGCGTAGGTCTCTTCATTCTTCTCCTTTAAAAAACCACGACTGGCATACGGGCCAAAGCGTCGGGGATCAGCTCCCATCATGTCGACAGTCGGTTCTCCATCGACTATCCACTCTGCCAGCTGCCAACCGGCACCACCGGCAGCAGTAATACCAAAGCTGTGACCCTCATTGAGCCAGTAATTTTTGAGTCCCGGGGCCGGGCCAACAATGGGGTTGCCATCCGGGGTGTAGGTGATGGCACCGTTATACACTTCCTTAACCCCCACTTCACCAAAAGCCGGTATCCGTTCAATACAGGCTTCGATATGCGGCATCAGTCGGTCGAGATCTTCATTGAAGAGTTCATACTCACAATCCTTTGCAGGACCATCCACATAGCAGCAGGGGGCCCCGACTTCGTAGGGTCCAAGCAACAGTCCACCCCCTTCTTCACGCAAATACCAGCTGCTATCCGGCTCTCTGAGAACACCCATTTCCGGTTTGCCATTCTTGTGACGCTGGACAATATCGGGGTGTGGCTCGGTCACGATAAACTGATGCTGAACCGGAATTACCGGTGTATCCAGGCCGACCATTTGCCCCATCTGGCGTGCAAAGCTGCCCGCACAGGAAACCACATGCTCACAAAGAATATCCCCCTTGTCGGTAGTGACCAGCCATTGGCCATTCGCCTGCTGTTCTACCTGGGTGACCGTGGTATAGCGGTAAATTTTTGCCCCGCAGGCACGCGCGCCCTTGGCCATGGCCTGGGTCACATCGGCCGGCTGGATATAGCCGTCATCCGGATGTTGGATCGCGCCGATAATGCCCTCGGTATTGCACAAGGGCCAGACTTCCTTGACTTGTTCGGGGCTGAGAAATTTTACCTCGACGCCCACCGTTTTTGCGACCCCGGCGTAATAGCGATATTCATCCATCCGGTATTCGCAATTGGCCAGGCGGATATTCGAAACTTTTTTAAAGCCTACATTCTGCCCAGTTTCCTGCTCCAGGCTCTGGTACAGATTGACTGAATACTGATGCAACTTGCTAACTGAGTAGCTCATATTGAATAAAGGTAACAAGCCGGCCGCATGCCAGGTCGAGCCGGATGTCAATTCTTTTCGTTCAATCAGGACCACATCTGTCCAGCCTTTTTTTGCCAGATGATAGAGTGTGCTCGCACCAGCAACACCGCCACCGACTACGACTACTTTTGCTTTGGACTCCATAGGTATATCTCTCCGAAAATCAAGCCGTGAACAGGATGCTGCCAGTACTTTCCAAGTCACATTGACCGGTATGCGCATGGTCACAAGGAAACTATAGCCAAGCCCAAGACAGGCAGATCACGGCTAACGAGAACTGCTGCAAACCAGGGTAGATGATTGACTGTTCAGTCAGCCATATGATACAACAGGCCGTCACAGGGAGACCAGCCCCCCTTGTAGAAGATCGATGAAAAGCAATTCCAGCCGCCCAAAAAAGAAACCCAAGCAACGCGGTCGACGTGGCCACAGCCCTATCCCCTCGCAGCTGGTCCATGCTGCACTGCAAAAAATCTCTACGGATGGTCTGGCTAATGTGACTACCAAAACAATCAGTGATGATGCCCATGTTTCGACCGGGATCATTCACCATTACTTCGACACCAAAGATCGGCTGGTTTATGTTTCGTATGTCCATCTGATAGTTGGCCAACGCCTGGCCATCATGGCGGCACGACACCGGCACCCCCAGAATCCAAAAGCCCGCTTGAACGCCATGGTTGAGGCAAGCTTTTCCGATCCAAGCATTACTGTGGAGACGGCTCGTGTCTGGCCTCAGTTCTGGGCCAATGCCATGTATGACCGTGCAGTCAAGCGTTTATTGAATGCATACAACACCCGCTTCTATCATAATCTTCTGTATGATTTCAAATTGTTACTAGCTCCAGAGCCAGCAAGCCAACACGCCAGCAATCTATTGTCGCTAATCCATGGTTACTGGATTGAGTCCATGGCGATTGAACGCCTGGATGCTGCCACCTGTGTGCGTCGAATTCAGCGTTATGTCGACCAGGCACTGGAGGGTGTGGACGGCTTAGATAGTGATGGATCGGATACCTGAAATCGGTTTTCTGATTGCATGTTTTCCGGTGCTGTCGTTCTGGTAGCTGCTGCGATAGCGGTATACAATCCGCACTGTCAGCACGACCAGCTCATCTGATTCACCTCCTCTGGAGCAAGCATGAAATATTCACTGCTTTCCCTGTTTCGACAAGGCCTTTCAGGTCATCGTGGCTGGCCACAGGCCTGGACCAATCCAGAGCCTAAACCGGCCTATGATGTGATCATCATCGGCGGTGGCGGCCATGGCCTGGCGACGGCATTCTACCTGGCCAGTGAACATGGCATGACCAATATAGCGGTGTTGGAAAAAGGCTATATCGGCGGTGGCAATACCGCCCGAAATACCACGATCTTACGATCCAATTATCTTTGGGATGAGTCGGCCCGCTTGTTCGAGCATTCGATGGAAATGTGGGAAAGCTTGACCAGCAGCCTCAATTTCAATGTGCTGCTGAGTCAACGTGGGGTCTATAACCTGGGGCATACGCTGCAGGATATGCGCGATATCGAGCGTCGGGTTAATGCCAATTATCTCATGGGTATCGATGCCGAGGTGGTCTCTGCAGCCGAGTTGCGGGAACGTATCCCTTTGCTGAAGGTATCCGGGCACAGCCGTTATCCGATTCTTGGGGCTTCCTATCAGGCTCGTGGTGGCATCGCCCGCCACGATGCCGTGGCCTGGGGCTATGCCCGGGCGGCAAGTCATTTGGGTGTGGATATTGTCCAGCAATGTGAAGTCACCGGTATCGACCGAGGCAATGATACCGTGATTGGAGTGAATACCAACAAGGGCTTTATTCGTGCCAATCAGGTGGCCTGCGTGACTGCAGGCCATTCCTCGGTGCTGGCAGCCATGGCCGGCTTGCGATTACCGCTGGAAAGCCATCCCCTGCAAGCTTTTGTGTCCGAGTCCATGCAGCCTGTGATCGATACCGTAGTCATGTCCAATGCAGTGCATGCGTATATCAGCCAGTCCGACAAGGGGGATCTGGTCATCGGTGCCGGCATTGACAGCTATAACGGCTACTCACAACGTGGCAGCCCACGGATTAACGAACACACAGCCCAGGCAATTCTGGAAATGTTTCCGGCCTTGAGTCGGGTGCGACTGAACCGGCAATGGGGCGGTATCGTCGACACCTGTCCGGATGCCTGTCCTATTGTCGGGAAAACTCCAATTCAGGGCCTGTACTTTAATTGTGGTTGGGGTACCGGAGGCTTCAAAGCCACGCCGGGCTCTGGTCACGTATTTGCCCACACCATTGCCCACGATGAACCCCACCCGCTGGCTGCACCTTTTTCCCTGGAGCGTTTTAGCACCGGGCATTTAATCGATGAACACGGTGCAGCCGCCGTCGCCCACTAAGCGGAGCTCGAGATGTTACTGATTCCCTGTCCCTATTGTCAGCATATCTTCGAGGAAGAAGATTTCAGTTATGCCGGTGAAGCGTTTATCGAACGACCGCAACATCCGGAGCAGGTTTCCGATCAGGAGTGGGCCGACTACCTGTTTATGCGTAGCAACCCAAAGGGCCCACACCTTGAACAATGGGCACATGCTGCCGGTTGTCGCAAATTTTTTGTGGTCAAGCGCAACACTGCAGACAATCGAATCGAAGGCAGCTGGACCATGGCAGAAGCACTAGCCAAAAAAAATGATCTGCTGGGGGTATCATGAGCCGTCGCCTGGTCCAGCGAGACAGCGAAGTCATTGATCGGCAGCAACCGGTTTCCTTTAGCTGGTGCGGTCGGACACTGCAGGGCTTTACCGGTGATAGTCTGGCGTCGGCGCTGCTGGCCAACGGCATCAAGACGGTCGCACGCAGCTACAAATACAGCCGCCATCGTGGGCTATTATGCAGCCATGCAGAAGAGCCCAATGCCTTGGTCAATCTCGAGCGTGAGCCTTTTTTGATTCCCAATGCGCGCGCCACCCAGGTCGAGCTGTATCAAGATTTATATGCCACTTCTCCCACCGCAGCGGAGACCCCTGCCAATCGGTTCAAACGCCTCTTCATGCCGTTTAACCACTTCATGCCAGCCGGCTTTTATTACAAAACCTTCAAGTACCCGACCAAATGGTGGCCACATTACGAAACACTGCTGCGGTCCATGGCCGGTATTTCTCCGGCACCACGACAGACAGATCAGGAATGCTACGATCACATGTACCAGCATTGTGATGTGCTGGTGATCGGTGCCGGCGTTGCCGGTTTGCAGGCGGCATTGGCGGCGGCACGCTCCTGTGCCCAGGTGCTGATTGTGGATGAACGACCACAGACAGGAGGTCTGCTCTATGAATATGCTGACCAGACACTGGATGGCAAACCTGCACTGCAGTGGCTGCAACACATACAGAGTGTCCTTGACCAGATGACCAATGTACACATTCTGCGGCGCACAACTGCTTTCGCATTCCATGATTTCAATCTCGTGAACGCACTGGAACTGCTCCAGGATCACCTGCCTCTGGAGCAGCGCAGTACCACGTTTCCCCGACAACGCCTGCACAAAATCCGCGCTCGGCAGGTCATTCTGGCTACCGGAGCCCATGAGCGCCCGATGGCCTTTCACAACAATGATTTGCCCGGTGTTATGCTGGCCTCTGCGGTATTGTCCTGGGTCAACAGATACGCGGTTTCACCGGGTGACAATACGATAGTCTTTTGCAATAACGACAGCGGTCTCGATGTGGCGGTGACCTTGAAAATGGCCGGTTTGCACCTGCAGGCTGTGGTTGACTGTCGTCCAGAAATTGCTGACACCTATACACAGGCATTGCATGGTGTGCCCTTGTTCTCAGGCCATGCTGTGCAATCAGCCTCTGGAGATAGGGCATTGCAGAGCGTCTCTATCGCCCCCATCCGGCAGCTCCAAGGCCAATGGCAGGTGGATGCTGCGGCTACGCAGACACTAGCTTGTGATGTACTGGCCGTTGCCGGTGGCTGGAATCCAGTAGTGCATCTGGATTGCCATACTGGATCCAAGCCGTACTGGGATGAACAGCAATTGGCTTTCATGCCGGCAATCGACAAACCCGATCGTTTCGCTGCCGGTGCTCTCAATGGTTTCAGTCGGATGGACCACTGCCGTCAGGACGGGGCCTGGGCCGGAGCCCAGGCAGTACGGGCGCTGGGGCTGGAGGCGGCAACAGTCAAATCTCCGGAATCGCAATCGTTGCATACCGCAGCCCTGTTTATGGTGCCACCTCTGAACACAGGCCATAACAAGCTCTTTGTCGACATGCAAAATGATGTCACAGCCAATGATATTGCCCTGGCTATCCGCGAAAATTATCGTTGTATCGAACATGTCAAACGCTATACCGGATTGGGTTTTGGCACCGACCAGGGCAAGACCGGCAATGTTTTGGGCGTGGCCATTGCGGCTCAATTCCAGGGTCTGTCCATGTCTGAAGTCGGTACGACGACCTTTCGACCGGCTTATACCCCGGTCACTTTCGGCGCTCTGGTGGGAGAAAATCGTCGGGATTTATTTGATCCCAAGCGTTATACACCCCAGCACTTTGCCCATTTGGAGCTGGCTGCGAAATGGGAAACGGTAGGCCAATGGATGCGTCCGCACTATTATCCTCAAGCAGGCGAGGACCTGGATGCGGCGGTTCATCGTGAATGCCTGGCAGCCCGCACCGGGCTGGCGGTCATGGATGCCTCGACCCTGGGCAAGATCGATATTCAGGGTCCGGATGCTCGTGAGTTTCTGAACCGGGTCTATACCAACGCCTGGTCAAAGCTGGCGCCGGGCTGTTGCCGGTACGGCCTGATGCTGGATGAAAACGGCATGGTCCTGGATGACGGGGTTACCGCCTGTATCGGTGAAAACCACTTTTTAATGACCACCACCACCGGTGGCGCAGCCCGGGTATATCTGTGGCTGGAGCGCTGGCTGCAAACCGAATGGCCAGCGCTTAACGTCTATCTAACCTCGGTTACCGATCATTGGTCAACCACCGCCGTGGTGGGGCCGAAAAGCCGGGCTCTACTGCAGCAACTTTGCTCCGATTGCGATTTCAGTAACAAAGCCTTTCCATTTATGCACTGGCGCCCCGGCACGGTGGCCGGCATTCCGGCACGGATCATGCGCATCAGCTTCAGCGGTGAACTAGCCTTTGAAATCAATGTCCAGGCCAATTATGGCCGGTATATCTGGGAGCAGGTTATGACTGAAGGTGCCGATAACCAGATCACACCCTATGGGACAGAGACCATGCATGTGCTGCGGGCTGAAAAGGGCTTTGTTATCGTCGGCCAGGATACCGATGGCTCGGTAACTCCGGTCGATGCCAGTATGCAGTGGATCCTCAGTCGTAAAAAGACGTTTCCCTGGCTGGGAAAACGTTCGCTGGCTCGTTCAGACATGTTGCGTGAGGATCGCAAGCAGCTGGTGGGGCTGTTAACTACGGATCCACAACAAAGTTTGACCGAAGGTGCGCAACTGGTCAATGAACCGGAGAGCAAGGAAATGCAGGGCCATGTCACCTCAAGTTACCAGAGCCCGATACTGCAGCGCTCTATTGCCCTGGCGCTGGTCAAGGGTGGGCGCGCACGGATGGGCGAAAAAATTTATGCCCGCACTGCCCATGGTATGACCCTGGAAGCCAGCATTACCGGTTCGGTATTTTACGATCCCGAAGGAGAGCGTCGTGATGGTTGAGATGCAGATTGAAAAGGCCTACCGGACCCCGTTGGCCCACCAACAAGTCAATTGCTGCAGTGCTGCCTGGTCGGTAACAGAACGCGATGATCTGGGTTTCGTGATCCTACGTGGCAAAAGAGACGACCAGAAATTTCTCGATGCCCTTGCAACCCTGGGTCTGATTCTGCCTCAACCGAGCTCTTGCTCAACGCAGAATAATGGGCTGCAAACCCTGCTGTGGATTTCGCCCGATGAATATCTTCTGCAACTGCCCTTGGCAGAAAAAGACCCCTTTATCGAGCGGGCCACCACAGCATTTAGCGGTATACATGCCGCCGTGGTGGATAATTCCGGTGGTTATGCCTGTTTACAGATTTCGGGGAACCGTGTTCTGGAAGTGATGAAAAAATTGTGTGCCTACGATCTGGCTACTACTGCCTTCCCTCCCGGTCGAGTACTCTCAAGTCACTTGGCCAAGGCCCCGGTCATCATCTACCGACCTGACCCAGATAGCCTGCAACTGCTGATCCGGTTTTCCTTTGCTGATTATGGCTGGCGGGCACTCAGTACGGCAGCCGGAGAGTATTTGGCCGGGTAAGCCAAACATGGATTATCCAGAGGTCCCTTTCACCAATAGCCAGAGAGAGCATGATATCCAGATGACCAAACTAC
>CAYQAP010000037.1:0-24983 GCA_964415515.1 uncultured Gammaproteobacteria bacterium
GCAGCCACCGCGGTAATGGAAAAAATCCGTATCTGGAGAGCGCCGGAATCGACCCGGGTGGTGTTTAATCTGTCATCGAAGGTGGGTTTTCGACAATATTTTCTCAAGTCTCCGTTGCGTCTGGTAGTGATCCTTCCGCGTACGCGGTGGCGGGGTAAATTATTGGCAGTCGCTCCCGGTGGGCATTTTTTACGCGCAGTGCGAAGAGGGCGCACGAAAAAAGGGGCGTTGCAAATCATATTTGATTTGCAAAAGCCGGTTAGAGCAGACAGCTTTGTGCTTAACCCGACCGAAAACTATCCGTTTCGATTGGTCATTGATTTGTTCTCGGCCGATCACACAGCCAAAAAACACAGGGTCTTACATAAAAAAAAGTCGGTTAAAGTTCCCCGCACTCCGATTCGCCGCGCGCGTCCCAGAGATATTATCATTGCCATCGATGCGGGCCATGGTGGAGAGGACCCGGGTGCTGTTGGGCACCGCAGAACACGGGAAAAAAATGTGGTACTGTCGATTGCCAAACACTTGCAACAATTGTTGCGAAAAGCGCCTGGATTGCGACCAGTGCTGACGCGCAGGGGTGATTATTTCATCAGTTTGCGGGCTCGAACACGCTTTGCCAGGAACAAGAAAGCGGATCTTTTTGTTTCCATTCATGCAGATTCCTTTCCACAATCGTCCGCACATGGATCATCGGTTTATGCCTTGTCCCGAAGTGGGGCCAGCAGTGAGTTGGGGCGATGGTTGGCCAAGCGAGAAAATGCTGCAGATTTGGCGGGTGGCGTACGTCTTCGCAACAAGGATTCTGTGGTCGCCCAGGTATTGCTGGATATGTCAATGACCCGTACCATCGCCGACAGTATTGAATTCGGCAAGCAGGTACTCAAGAGTTTGCGCAAGGTTGTCCCTCTGCACACTCGCAAGGTTGAACAGGCAGGCTTTATTGTGCTCAAATCACCCGATATCCCCTCCATTTTGATCGAAACTGCGTTTATCAGCAATCGTGGTGAAGAACGAAAACTGCGCAGTGCAGCCTATCAGAAAAAAATTGCCAGGGCAGTGTTTCAAGGGATTAAGGCCTATGTACGTCGTTATAAAGCCCGGCATGCAGGCAGCTTTACAGCGCAATCCAGGTTGAGAAAACCCTTATTACTGCCCATGACGGAGGACAGCTGATGCCTGTTGTTCGCATTCATAAGATGGACGATCGTCTGATCAACCATATCGCTGCCGGTGAGGTTATCGAGCGACCGGCTTCGTTGCTTAAGGAATTGATTGAAAACAGCCTAGACGCTGGTGCGGACCGGATTGAAATCCGGATTGAGACTGGGGGGCAGAAATTGATTCAGGTTGGCGATAACGGCACTGGCATGAGTCGCGAGGAACTGCCTTTGGCGATGACCCGTCATGCCACCAGCAAGCTCGATTCCATGGCTTCACTGGAACAGATAGCGACCCTTGGATTTCGAGGTGAGGCGCTGCCGAGTATTGGCGCAGTATCACGTCTGGTGCTGCGTTCGCGGCTGCGCAATCAGGAGCATGGTTGGTCACTGCGCAGCGAAGGGGGCCGGGCCGAGAGTGACGTGGAACCCTGTGCCATGGACTTTGGGACCGAGGTGATCTGCCGCGAGTTGTTTTATAACACTCCGGCTCGGCGCAAGTTTTTACGTACCGAGAAAACCGAGTTACACCACCTCGAGGAAACCCTGCGTTGCCTGGCACTGAGTCGACCGGGGGTGAGTTTGCTGTTTATGAATAACCAACGGCCAGCGAAGCGCTATCCGGCAGTTGTGGATAAGGCACTTCGTGAGCGGGTGGGGCAGGTACTTGGGCAGGCATTTGTTGAACAATCGGTTCCCATTGAAGACGAAGTGTCGGGGTTGTCATTGACCGGTTTTGTCGGTTTGCCTGTGGTCGCACGACGGCAACGGGATCAACAGTACTTTTTTGTCAACGGCCGGGCTGTGAAAGACCATCTCATGGCCCATGCCGTACGTCGTGCCTTTCAGGATGTGTTGCAGCCTGGACGTCAGCCTGCTTTTGTTTTGCTGCTGGAGATGGATCCGGGGCAGGTCGACGTTAATGTTCACCCGGCCAAACAAGAGGTACGGTTTCGGGACAGTAGAGCAGTGCACGATTTCCTGTTTCGCAGTATTCACCGCGCCCTGTCAGGCAGCGCCGGGGTTGTTGATCATGGCACGCTGTCGCTGGGGCATGAGACTGCAGCGCCACAGAGTCAAGAGGCAGCAGCCGGGTATCCCGGAAAGGCCGGGTCGGGTGCTGTGGTGGGTCGTTATCCCCGGTATGGCCAGCGGCCTCCAGCACAGATTCAGCAGCAGATTTCTGCGTGGCAGGCGCTGGCCAGTGATCACCAGCAACCGCTGTCTGGCCTGCAACCCGCCACTGACAGCAACGGTAAGGCGACGTCTGCTGAATCGGCAGATTCACCACCTCTCGGATATGCATTAGGTCAGCTGCACGGCATTTATATTCTGGCTCAGAATACCCAGGGACTGGTATTGGTGGATATGCATGCAGCCCATGAGCGAGTGGTCTACGAAGCCCTGAAGCAGCAATATTCCTGTCAGACGCTGGCCAGTCAGTCTTTGTTGGTGCCGGTTAGCGTACGCGTCAGTGAGCAGGAAGTGCGTATTGCCGCCGAGTGTGCTGGTGACTTTAGAGCTCTGGGTCTGGAGTTGGAGCCTATGGGTCCAGAGTGTCTGGTGGTACGAGGTGCACCGACCTTGTTGGTCGATTGCGATCTAGCGGCTTTGGTCAGAGATTTATTGTCGGACTTTGTGGCGTTGGGAACCACAGATCTGCTGCAACAGCATGCCAATGAGGTGCTATCCAGAATTGCCTGTCACGGTTCGGTACGGGCTAACCGGAGAATGGAACTGGCCGAAATGAATGCCCTGTTGCGGCAAATGGAACAGACTGAACGCAGTGGTCAGTGCAATCATGGGCGCCCTACATGGACCCAGGTTGCACTGGCTGAATTGGATAAATGGTTCCAGCGTGGGCGTTGACGAAGGGTATCCACCTGTTTTCGATCCAACCCTGCCTTTATTGTGCCTGCTGGGACCGACGGCTGCCGGCAAGACTGCGTTAGCGCTCAAATTGTGTGAGGCTTTGCCTCTGGAGATCATCAGTGTTGATTCTTCCCAGGTTTATCGATATATGGATATCGGGACGGCCAAGCCCGATCCGGAAACGCTGGTTCGCTATCCACATCATCTTATCGATATCCGGGAGCCATCCCAGACATATTCTGCGGCCGAGTTTCGTAGTGATGCGCTGCGATTGATTCCGCAAATCATCCGTCGCGGGCATGTACCGTTGTTGGTGGGTGGGACGATGTTGTATGTTCATGCTCTGCTCTCGGGGCTGTCCAGACTGCCACAGCGGGATCCTGTGCTTCGGCAGGGCATCATCCAGCGGGCACGCAAGCTGGGGTGGCCCGCCTTGTATGCTGAATTATGCCATCATGATGCGCAGGCCGCGTCCCGTATCCAGCCGAACGACTCACAGCGCATTCAGCGGGCCCTGGAAGTGGTGCTGTTGACAGGCCACAAGCTCTCGGAGCTGCAAGCCATGAATCATGTGCCGCCATTACCGAATCCGGTGATGCGGCTGTGTGTGATCCCGGGTGAGCGGGCAGAGCTGCATCAAAGAATTTCCCGGCGTTTTGCCCATATGCTCGAGCAGGGTTTTTTGGGGGAAGTTCAATCATTGTTGGATTCTGGCCAATTGAGTGAAGCCATGCCGGCGCTTAAAATTGTCGGGTATCGCCAGATTTGGCAGTACCTGCAGGGCCAGTGCAGCCTGGTCGAGGCACAGACACGGGCCGTGGCGGCGACCCGGCAACTGGCCAAGCGACAACTGACCTGGTTGCGCCACACCTCGGGAGTGACCTGGTGGTTGAATCCACTGGCGGATCCCTCCCTGGTTACGGAGTATGTAACCGCCTGGCTAACAAAAACAAAAACAAAAACAAAAAAGGGGTCAGAGCCCTTTTATTGAATCATGACCCGTGGATTGGCAGATCGGCAAAAAAAGGGCTCACCCTTTTTTGCCTTTTTTCTTGATCGCAAATAAATAACATCCATTTACCAGCCGTGCTAAAATTCAGCCTCGCTGCAAGCAGGCGTCGCCGGTTGGAATCTGGGCACCGATCCGAACCATGCGCAGGTTTCAGGCGGGTGTTTAAATAATCAGAATGTTCTGTACTGGCCGTTGCGAGCCAGAAGGACAGGGCAGTTGATCTATGGAGAGCGAAGTATGTCTCAGCAAAAGGGTGCAGCCCTGCAGGATCCGTTTTTAAATGTATTACGCAGAGAGCGTGTCCCGGTAGCCATTTATCTGGTCAATGGCATCAAATTACAAGGTCAGATTGACTCTTTCGACCAATTCGTGGTGCTGCTGAAGAATAGCGTCAGCCAGATGGTCTACAAGCATGCGATATCCACCGTGGTACCGTCCAGAATGATAAAAATTCCACAGGAAGCCCCGGACCGGGTATCGGAAGAACGGGTATCGGAAGAAACTGAGCAGATCTCTGGCAATCAGTGATCGTCATCCCGAACGGGTAATTGTTATCCATCAGCGTCCCCGTTATCGGGCTGATGCGGGAAATATATCCGGCCTTTCGTTGTCTGAGCTGGCGTTGCTGGTTGCATCCAGCGGCGGCACGGTGTGTGGGAGAGTTTGTACTGCCAGAGATACGCCTCATCCGGCGACTTACTTTGGTGCGGGCAAGGTTGTAGAACTGCGCCAACAAGTGTCGGATGAGAAGATCGATCTGTTGGCAGTCGATCATGATATTTCTCCGGTACAGGAGCGCAATCTGGAGCGGGCACTGAAGTGCCGGGTACTGTCAAGAACGGGACTGATCCTGGATATTTTTGCGCAGCGAGCCACCAGCCATGAAGGCAAACTGCAGGTTGAGCTGGCCCAGCTGAAACACCTCTCCACCCGGTTGGTTCGTGGCTGGACCCATCTGGAGCGCCAAAAGGGGGGTATCGGACTGCGTGGACCGGGGGAGACCCAGCTGGAAACGGATCGTCAACTGCTCGGTATACGCATTCGTACACTTCGACAACGCCTGGTTAAGGTTGCCAATCAACGGCAGTTGCGTCGCCGGGCCCGCAGTCGGGCGCCGGTAATGACGGTTTCTCTGGTAGGTTATACCAATGCCGGCAAGTCGACCCTGTTCAACACCTTGACCGGTGCCAATGTGCTGCAGGAGGATCGCTTGTTTGCTACCCTGGATCCGACCATGCGCAAGCTCGATCTGGGGCGAGCCGGACAGGTGGTGTTGTCCGATACAGTGGGTTTTATCCGTGATTTACCGCACTCTCTGGTTGAGGCTTTTCATTCCACGCTTGAAGAAATCAGGGAGGCCACTTTACTGCTTCATGTGGTCGATGATGTGGCACAGGATACGGAGTTTTGTATCGAGCAGGTGCAACATGTCTTGGCTGAAATTGGCGCAGATCATGTGCCTGTGGTAACCGTATTTAACAAGATTGACTTATCTGGGCATCCGCCTGGAGTGCAATATGATGCAGCCGGTCTGCCGTCAAAGGTTTGGCTCAGTGCGCAACGGAAACAGGGTCTGGAGACCTTGCGACAGGCGGTGACGGCCTGGTTGACCCGGGATCACAGCCTCTGGCGTTTGCAGATTACCCCTCAGCATGGGCGATTGCGTGCCACGCTGTATCAGCAGGGGGTGGTGGTCATGGAAACTGATTTGCAGGAAGGTGGCTGGGAACTGGAATTGCAGCTCGATGTGCCTGCTCTGGGTAGGTTGCGTAACCTGATTTCAGGGCAACGGGTATCGCTGCTTGCGGTGAAATCTGAATGCAGTAATGGTTTGTCTGCGGGGTCAACAGTTGGCTTGGCCACAGCCTGAATACCACATGCTGATGTGTGATTGTTTGCTGGTGATAATTGTTTCAGCAGGATTGGTAAAACGCCCCGCATGCGGGTAAAATCAAACACTATCTATTCACTTACTGTGACCTCTTCGTATTGGCTTTGAGGGCGCGACAGACACGCAGAAATGCAGAGCCTAGACTATGCCGTGGAATCAACCGGGTTCGGACGACAAGGACCCCTGGAACAAACGTGATAACCAACAAGGCCCACCTGATCTTGATGAGCTGTTTCGCACGCTTATGAAACGCTTTGGCGTCGGCGGGGGCGGTAAGAAAAGGGGGGGCAATATTTCCGGTGGAGCAGGGATGATTTCCGGGGTTACAGGGTTGATTGTAGTCGCCGTGCTCGGTCTTGCCGTCTGGATTGCCAGCAGTTTTTATATCATCAAGCAGGGGGAAACCGGGGTGGTGCTGCGTTTTGGTAAATTTAGCGAAACCACCGATGCCGGTTTGCGTTGGCACCTGCCCTATCCGATAGAGACGGTAGAAAAGGTCAATGTGCAGAAGGTGAATACCATCGAGGTGGGCTATCGTACCAGTAATTCGTCCAATCGGACCGGTGCGGTCCCCCAGGAAGCGCTAATGCTGACCAAAGACGAGAATATTGTCGATGTTCATTTTGCCGTGCAGTATGACATCAAGGATCCACGAAACCTGTTATTCAATGTCGCGGATGAACCGTCCATGGTGGTACGACAGGCTACCGAAAGTGCCGTGCGAGAGGTTGTTGGACACAGTACTATGGATTTCGCCCTTACCGAAGGTCGTGCAGAAATCGCTCTGCAGGTACGTGATCTGCTACAGCAGACTCTTGATCGTTATCAGACCGGGGTCAATGTACGTTCGGTGGAAATGCAGAATGCCCAGCCTCCAGAGCAGGTCAAAGATGCGTTTGATGATGCGGTCAAAGCGCGTGAGGATGAGCAGCAGAAGAAAAATCTGGCCGAAGCCTATGCCAATGACCTGATCCCCAGAGCTCGTGGTGCCGCTTCACGGATCAAACAGGAGGCGGAAGCTTATCAGGCCAGCGTGGTGGCTGGAGCCCGGGGTGAAACAGAACGTTTTCTCAAAGTATTGTCGGCGTACCAGAAAGCACCGAAAATTACCCGCAAGCGCATGTATCTTGATGCCATGCAGTCGGTCATGTCCAACACGCCAAAACTGTTGACCGACGAGAAACAGGGCAATAACACCCTGCTTTATCTGCCGCTGGAAAAAATGTTGAATTCTTTGCCCTCGGTACAAAGCCGGCAACCGGCGGCTGACACGGTATCTTCTACCGATGCTGTTCTCCCCAGCCTGGATCGCGGTACCCAGACTGACCCCAGAAATCGAACGAGGACTCGATAATGCCCGCACGATCCATGTTAACAATCCTGATCCTCGCGCTCGGCGCAGTGCTGCTGGTTAATTCTGCCTACTATGTTGACCAGCGTGAAAAGGTGCTGGTTTTGAAGTTCGGTGAAATTATTCGCTCTGATGAACAGCCAGGCCTGCACTGGAAGACACCCTTTATCAATAATGTGGAGTTTTTTGATTCCCGTATTCAGACCATGGATGCTAATCCTGAACTGTATCTGACCAACGAAAAGAAAAATCTGATGGTTGATTCGTTTGTGAAATGGCGGATTTCCGATGTTGCCAAATATAAGGTTACGGTGTCCGGAAATGCGGCCCAGGCTCGGCGGCGACTGGCCCAGCGAGTCAATGACAGCCTGCGCAGAGAGTTTGGTCGTCGCAGTGTACGTCAGGTCATTTCAGGTGATCGGGCGGAGATCATGGATGTGGTACGTAAGGCGGTTAATGTTGAAGCGGGTCAAATTGGTATCGAGATCGTTGATGTGCGGCTCAAGCGTGTCGATCTGGTGCCGGCCGTGAGTGAGCGTGTCTATGTGCGCATGGAGGCAGAGCGTTCCCGTATTGCCAAACAGTTGCGGGCACGAGGTGCCGAGGTAGCGGAAAAAATTCAGGCCGATGCAGACCGCCAGCGGACGATTATTCTGGCCAATGCGCGTCGTGAGGCACAGAAAGTCAAGGGCCAGGGAGATGCACAAGCAGCCAATATCTATTCCGAAGCCTATAATCGTGATCCGGAGTTCTATGGGTTTTATCGCAGCATCAATGCCTATAAAACTTCTTTTTCCGGTGGGGGCAGCATGCTGGTGCTTGATCCGAGTTCCGAATTCTTTCGCTACTTCAAGCAGGCGAAACCTGACGCCATTCCTGCTCAATAAACTCGATTGTGGACTGGCAGGAGCTGTTGCGTGCCTTGGCCCTGGTCATGGTAATTGAAGGGCTGCTGCCATTTTTGAGCCCACATGCATGGAAAAATGCTATGACGCGGGCTTTGTTGGTTAGCCCGCGCACCCTGCGGGTGCTGGGTTTGCTGGGTATGTTGGCCGGGGTGTTGTTGTTGCAGATGATCGGTTAGGCACATGGCCGAGAACAGGAATCGTACTTTTCTGCAATCGATACGCTGTCCTCGATCGGGTACAGGAGGTTGTCTGAGAAGAAGAATGAGCCAAAAGGGCTTTTCTGTGGCAGTTTCTCTATTATTGGACAGCCTCCCATGGTCTAAGAGCAATCGGATATGAAGGAACATCGTTGGTTATTGCCGGACGGTATGGAAGAGTTGTTGCCGGAAGACGGCTGGCAACAGGAGCGGTTGCGACGGCGAATCCTCGATCTATTTGATGTCTGGGGGTACGACCTAGTAGTGCCCCCACTGGTAGAATTTCTCGATTCATTGCTCACGGGAGCGGGTGAAGATCTGGAGCTAAAGATTTTCAAGGTCACGGATCAGGTCAGCGGCCGATCTTTGGGTGTGCGTGCGGATATGACGCCACAGGTCGCACGTATCGATGCCCGCTACCTGCATCAACTGGATGTTGTGCGGCTTTGTTATGCTGGCCCGGTTTTGCATACCTTCACAGACGAGCCTGCGGGCAGTCGAGAGCCATTAAATATCGGTGCTGAACTGTTTGGTGATACCGGGCCATCGGGTGATTGCGAAATTATTCGGTTGATGGCGGCGACCATTCAGCAGACCGGCCTGCTGCATCCGCATCTGGATATCGGCCACGTCGCAGTGTATCGACGGCTGGCGGTAACGGCTGGACTGGACAAGCAACAGGAGCAAACCCTATTTGCCATATTGTTGCGTAAGTCAAGGCCTGATTTGCAAGATTTCTTGCGCTCATCCGGGCTCTCAGCGCTGGCTTGCGGCTGGTTTTTGGCGTTGCTCGATCTGCACGGAGATGCCACAATACTACCAAAAGCTCGCTCACAACTGGCTGCTGCAGGCCGTGAAGTCGGTTTCGCGCTGGATGATCTTGAGGCGGTTTTGCAGCAATTGACCGTCACTTTGCCCGATATTCCTGTTCACCTTGATCTCGCCGAGGTGCGGGGCTATCGCTACCATACCGGTATAGTCTATGCAATGTATGCCTCACAGACAGCCACCTTGTTGGCACAGGGTGGTCGCTATGATGGTATCGGCAAGGTTTTTGGCAATGACCGACCAGCGACCGGGTTCTCGGCAGATTTGCGCAAATTGACTCGATTGTCGCCTGCATTGCAGTGCCATGGACGTGATTGTGTGATCGCACCGGCAGACGATGATCCTAGATTGAGCCGTTGTATCCAGCAATTGCGGGAATCCGGTACACGCGTAGTTGTGGCTACCGGGGATCTGTCACTCGCCAGTTCTCCCCTGGCCCAACAGAGGCTGGTACAGAAGGGTAGGGACTGGGTACTGGAAGATTGCTGAAGCGAGTGCACGCTTACGGGTATTTTGCTTGGCACAGGATCGGAATAAACCTGAGAGGTTGTCGTTATGGCTAGAAATGTGGTGTTGATCGGTGCCCAATGGGGGGACGAAGGCAAAGGCAAGATTGTCGATCTGTTGACCGAGCGTGCTGCGGGGGTGGTGCGTTTTCAGGGAGGACATAATGCTGGCCATACGCTGGTGATTCAGGACAGCAAAACCGTATTGCACCTGGTTCCCTCAGGAGTTCTGCGACCTGGAGCACAGTGTTTTATCGGGAATGGGGTGGTGCTCGATCCCAAGGCTCTGGAAACCGAGATTCTTGGCTTGGAAGAGCAGGGTGTGGAAGTGCGATCCCGACTGTTGATCAGTGAATCCTGTCCTCTGATTATGCCCTATCATGTGGCGCTGGACCAAGCCAGGGAACGGGTACTCAAAGGCAAGGCTATCGGTACCACCGGCCGTGGTATCGGTCCAGCCTACGAGGACAAAGTCGCACGCCGAGGTTTGCGCATGGGTGAATTGCTCGATCCGGGAGCATTCAGCGAGCACCTGCGAGAGGTGATGGACTTTCATAACTACAGCTTGCAACACTATTATCAGGCAGAAACTGTCGATGTTGATCAGGTGCTGGATGCCACTTTACAGTTGGGTGAGCAATTAACACCAATGGTAGGTGACGTCGCCGGGAGTTTGGTAGCGTTTCAAAAAGCCGGAAAATCACTCCTGTTTGAAGGCGCACAGGGCACTATGCTGGATATCGATCACGGTTCCTACCCATTTGTTACTTCAAGCAATACCACATCCGGTGCCGCAGCTGCCGGTAGCGGAGTTGGCCCGCTGGATCTTGATTATGTGCTGGGGATTATCAAGGCTTATACGACCCGTGTCGGTGGCGGCCCATTTCCCACCGAGTTACTGGATGATCATGGCCGATATCTGGGCAAACGAGGCTGTGAATTCGGTGCCACTACCGGTCGACCGCGGCGCTGTGGCTGGTTTGATGCAGTGTTGGCACGCCGGGCCTGTCAATTGAACAGCATCAGTGGTTTATGCATCACCAAACTGGACGTGCTGGATGGTCTTGATGAAATAAAAATCTGTACCGCCTATACCCAGAAGGGGCATAAACGAACCGATCCACCGGCTGGGGCCGCAGCTTTGTCCGAGTGTCAGCCCGTCTACGAATCCTTGCCCGGATGGCAGACACCGGTCGTTGGTGTGCAGGACTATGCGCAGTTGCCGGCAAATGCAAGAGCGTATATAGAACGTATTGAGCAGTTAACCGGTGTCCCTATGGCCATTGTATCCACCGGCGCCGAGCGGGACAGTACTTTGGTACGACATCATCCTTTTTCCTGAATCACGATGAGCTTTGGCCTGATATTGTTCTGTATTCCGTTATTGACTGCGGATGGGTGAGTATTGTGGGGCTGATGAAAAAACCGCTTGACAGTATAGCGGTATTTGTAGTGTAGTGTGACATGTCTATTTTGAATAACGGCGAGTGGGGTATGCCAGCCCATCTCTGAGGTGAGTCGATTGCAAAGTTGTGAAAGGCGTAAATTTCAACGTATTCAGTTTCCCTGTGAAGTTGAACTTCAGGATAAGAACGGCCATTTCACCGGCACACTGATCGATATTTCCTTACAGGGTGTATTGCTTGGGCATTTGCCCAACCACAAGTATTTGGTAGGATCCTGTCTGGGTCTTCACCTGCAACTGAAGCAAGATGTGTGTATTGAAATGCAGGTGCGCGTGGTCTTTGCCAACGATTCACAGCTGGGGTGTTGCTGGGAAAAAATCGATATCGACAGTTTTTGTCATCTGAAGCGGGTTATCGAGTTAAATGCCGGTGATAGCGAGTTGATCCTCAGAGAACTCGGTGAGTTGAACAACCGGCGGTAGGGCGGTCGTTCTCCTGCTGCAAGCACAGTGCTCCCATAGAGGGCCAGCAAGACTGCTGGTTTTGCGGTAATTCCAGGAGCTTTAACCCAGCTTGCAGATTTCTTAGGAGATAATGTCTTGAAAGCAATGATCCTGGCAGCAGGCAGAGGCACTAGAATGCAGCCTTTGACCTATGCATTACCAAAGCCAATGATTCCGATACTGGGAAAACCTGTTATGGAGTATCTGGTGGAGCTACTGTCACGGCATGGTTTTGATCAAATCATGATCAATGTCGGTCATTTGGCAAATCGCATCGAAAACTATTTCGGCAATGGTCAGCGCTGGGGTGTGGAAATCGGCTATTCTTTTGAGGGTCACATCGAACAAGGACAGGTGGTTGCCGAACCGGTTGGTTCGGCAGGTGGGCTGAAACGTATACAGGACTTCAGTCATTTTTTTGATGATACCCTGCTGGTGGTTTGTGGTGACGCCTTGATCGATCTGGATATGACCGCAGCCTTAAGAAAACACTGGCAATCCGGTGCCTTGGCCAGTTTGGTGGTAAGCGCTGTTCCGGATCACCGCCTCAGTGACTACGGTGTCGTAGTTTATGATAAAACAGGTAGAGTCGAGAGTTTTCAGGAAAAACCGGCGCCAGGCGAAGCTCACTCAAACCAGGTTAATACCGGTATTTATATATTCGAGCCGGCTGTTTTGGACTTGATTCCACCCGCATGTTCCTATGATATTGGCAGTCAGTTGTTTCCAAAAATTCTTGCTGAAGGCCTGCATTTGCAAGCTATTCGTATGGCTTTTAACTGGGTTGATATTGGGCGGCTTAACGATTACTGGGAAGCCAGCCAGCAGCTGATGCGTGGGCAGGTACAAAATATCACCATGCCAGGTACAAATGTGCGGCCCGGGGTGTGGACCGGTCTCAATGTCAAGGCGGATTGGGATGCTCTGGATATAGAGGGTCCGGTGTATATCGGCTCCAGCTCCAGCATCGAATCCGGGACCAGGATCATTGGGCCCTGCTGGATTGATCAGGGTTGCTATGTTAAATCCGGTGCTCAAATATCTCGCAGTATCTTGTTTGGATATACTCAGGTGGGGTCAGCAGCACTGCTTCGGGATTGTGTTGTTTTTGGGCGTTTCTGTGTCGATAAACACGGTCACCCGCTGACCTCAGTCACGCAGACGGATTGGGTGACCGATGCCAGAATTCGCTGACAGTATAATCAGGCAGTCGGCTTTTGAGCTGTCGATATCAGCATGATATTAATTCATACCATAGATCACCATTGCCCCATCTAATTATTGAACATACCGGCTTATCGAGTATATTCAAACTTGTTATTATGGGCATGTCATTTGATTAGCATATGATTTGTTGTGGTTTTCTTAAATAGTGTCAAGCGCAAGGCCTGTTAAATTGAGTAGAGAGCTATTTCGGTAGCAAAGCATTTTTTTGGCATTTTTGTTGCCGTAATAACCTGCAATACAACCCCGGAAATTGCGATGAACAATACCATACAGGACCAATGCGGTTGGGTGACTTTAGCGGGAGAATACAAGACCTACCCACGACTGCGTGGCAGTTGCAGAACCGACTGGGCTATTATTGGTGCTGGGTTTACCGGTCATGCTGCAGCACGTCGGCTTGCTGAATTGGTGCCGGAGCAACGCATTTTCCTGATTGATGGAAAACAGCCTGGGCAGGGTGCCAGTGGGAGAAATTCGGGGTTTGTGGTTGCCCATGAATCACCTGGCCATGCCAAGCGTAAATCGGGTCATGATCAGCAACAATACCAGGCACTCCATATGCTTGATATGGCTGGTGTTGCCCAGTTACGTGAATGGATTCATGACCTTTCAATAGATTGCCAGTGGCAGGATATTGGCTCAATTCACGCTGCCTCTGATCCAGTAAATTTTCCAATTCTTGAAAACCATATTCGAGTGTTCGAGCGGCTTGGTATCTCAGCCAGGCTGCTAAAAAGTGATGAACTTGCGAAGCGACTGGGAACGTCCTTTTACCGACGTGGAGTACTCTGCGAAGGCGGTGCACTGGTGCAACCTGCTGCCCTGATCAAAGGGTTGCTGGAGTCGCTTCCTGAGTCGGTGGAATGTTATGAACTAAGTCCGATACAAAAAATGATTCATCAAAATGGTAAAATAGTCTTGGTTTTGGCTGATGCAGAAGTTGTTGCTGATCGGGTTGTTGTCTGTACCAACGCCTTTATTCCAAAACTGGGTGTGCATCGCAACAGAATGTTTCCATTGACGTTGACGGCCAGCTTGACCCGTCCACTGCTCCCTGAAGAGGAACGGGAGCTGGGTGAAGTTCATCCCTGGGGTGTGCTTTCACCGCAACCCTTGGGAGCGACAGTGCGTCTGACGTCGAATCGGCGGTTGTTGATGCGAAACACCGCAGAATATCGACCGGCAGGTATTGCCGCAGAGCTCCTGAAGCAAAAGCGCAGTCAACACCTGGCTGGTTTGAAAAAGCGGTTTCCCTGGTTAGGCGAACCTTGCATTGAAACTACCTGGAGTGGGCATATCTGCATCAGCCGCAATGCCAAGCCGGATTTCGGAATGGTCTCCAAGGGGCTTTATGTCGCTGGTTGCTACAATGCCTCAGGCATAGCCAGAGGCACCCTTCTAGGGCGTCTGATTGTAGATCAGGCACTGGGGGGTGCGGATTCTGATTTGCTCGATAGGGTGCACTCATTGGCCAGGCCTGCTAAGCTGCCACCAAGGCCATTTTTCGATCTTGGGGCCATGCTTGCAGTGGGATGGAAGCGATTCAAAGGCATGAGTGAAGCGTAAAGAATCTCTCATTTGGCTTCGTTTGCACAAAAGACTTTTGGCCTGCCCGTTCTCGGACAGGCTTCTGGGATCACAGAAGCGGGTCAGTGAGTATGCTATAAGATGGCAGTAGCCAAGACATTCCTCTGGATGGCTGCGCTCTGGCAGGCATGCCGAGGGCAGGGTCATTATGGGGTATCAGTGGCATTCTGTATTTTGTTAGTGCTTGTGTCTTGCTATCGTATTTCCTGGTTTTGTAACAGGTGAGTTTCTCACCATAATGGATGACTCAAATCATGTGCGAACTCATGGGTATGAGTGCCAATACGCCGACGGATATCTGTTTCAGTTTCAGTGGGCTGATGCGACGAGGTGGAGGTACTGCTCCACACAAGGATGGCTGGGGTGTGGCTTTTTATCAGGGCAGGGGGGTGAGTGAGTTTCGTGATCCAGCTCCCGGTGTGGATTCGGAAATCGCACAGTTGGTAAAACGCTATCCGATTAAAAGCGATATCGTTATTAGCCATATTCGCAAGGCCAATTCCGGGCGGGTTTGTCTGGAAAATACTCATCCATTTGTGCGCGAATTATGGGGTCGACAGTGGACGTTTGCACATAATGGGCAGCTCAAATCAATTAAGAAAGAGCCATTGAGCCGCCATCTGCCCGTAGGAACTACAGACAGTGAGTATGCATTCTGTTGGCTGCTGGGCAAGATTTTTGCCCGGTTCCCAAGCCGGCCCGGCAGGCAGGATTTGTTGTTTCGTTTCATGTTTGACCTTTGTGATCAGTTAAATCATCTGGGGGTGTTCAATATGCTGCTCTGTGATTCGACCTATTTGTACGCCTACTGTTCGACCAGCCTGCACTGGATCACTCGTCGGGCTCCCTTCGGTTACGCCAAACTGAAAGACGAGGAAATGATTGTCAATTTCAGTGAGCGTACTACAGCCCGTGATATCGTCAGTGTGATCGCCACAGAATCCCTGACCAGTAACGAAATCTGGCATAAAATACCGCCCAGGTCGATGGTGGTTTTTCATAAGGGTCAGAATATTGGCCAGTTAGATCCTGTTGCCTGAAATCCACTTGTCGCTGCACTTCTGCACTGATGAGAACTCAAGCAGGCTCACCCATTTTATGACGATGAAAAGAGATCCAGGAATGACAGACAATGTCGGCACTCAAGATGTGACCACACCGGATAACCCGCTATTGCCTTGGCTGCTGCTTGAGGCACCGTTGATTAAGACCCCGGAGGCTCTGACTGCTGCGCTGGCCCGACAACTTGTCAAAAATGGGGTACAGATCTGGCGCCTGGCTGTGATCATCCGAACACTGCACCCACAGGTGGTCGGCACCAACTACCGTTGGTCCCAGGCAACCGAAGAAGTCGAAGTGTTCCTGGCGAAGCGGGAACGAATCCAGACTGAAGAATTCACTAACAGTCCTTTAGTACCGATTTTCGAAGGTGCTGGTGCGATTCGAAGACGTCTCGATGGAGCGGATCCATTGCTGGACTTCAGTATTCTCAAGGAACTCCACGATGCTGGCGCTACCGACTATGTGGCGATGCCGATGTGTTTTTCGGATGGGCAGATTCATGCCTTGACCCTGACCACAGCACGCCCCGGGGGGTTTACCACCAGCGATCTGAGTTATGCCTATGATACGGTCAGAGTATTGGGTCGATTCTATGAAGGCTATGCGATGCGTCACATAGCGGTAACCCTGTTGGAGACTTACCTCGGTCAGCATGCCGGAGGACGTGTTATGGAGGGTCAGATTACCCGAGGTAGTGGGGATGACGTGGAAGCGGTTATCTGGTTTTGTGATTTACGTGATTCGACACCGTTGGCGCAGAGTATGTCAAGGCCAGACTTTTTAAGTTTGTTGAATGATTTTTTCGATTGTATGGCGGGTGCTGTTATCGATAATGGGGGCCAGGTGCTACGCTTCATCGGTGATGCTGCCCTTGCAGTGTTTCCCGTAACCAGTGGTGAGCATCCCTGGATGGAGTGTTGTTCCAATCCTCAAACTGCGCGTGATCGCGCACTCGAGGCCGCGGTCGATGCTCAGCAGCGAATCGATGCTGTCAATCTTCGTCGTTTGCAGGCCGATCAGGTACAGCTTCGTTTTGGATTGGGACTGCACCAGGGCGAAGTGACCTATGGCAATATCGGCACCGCTACACGACTGGAATTTACCGTGATCGGAAGTGCGGCCAATGAAGCGGCGCGGATCGAAGCATTGTGCAAGACCTTGCATGAGTCTGCACTGTTGTCAGAGGCATTCGCGAGCCATTATCCAAACCGGTTTGTTTCCTTGGGACGCCATCAGTTGCGCGGTGTGCCAGGGGATCAAGAGATCTTTGCTTTGCGAGAAAAGGCAGCCTGATATGGTGAAGATGAAACGTTTCCGCGGTGTGCTGGCACCGGTAATCACCCCATTCAATGCGAATTTAGGCCTTGATGTGGAGCACTTGTTGGGCCATTGCCGTTGGTTGTTGACACAACACGTGGGTCTGGCAGTTTTTGGTACCAACAGTGAAGGTAATTCGTTATCGACAGATGAAAAAATTGATGTGCTCGATCAACTGATTGATCAGGGAATTGATCCTTCCAGGATGATGCCGGGAACCGGTAGTTGTGCGCTGACAGATGCGGTTCGTCTGAGTGCTCATGCCGTACGGCGAGGGTGTCGCGGAGTGCTGGTACTGCCACCATTTTACTACAAGAGCGTCAGTGATGAGGGGCTGTACCGTTACTATGCCCGGATTATCGAGCAGGTTGGCAGTCATGCTTTGCAAATTTATCTCTATCATATTCCGGCAGTCTCACAGACGCCCATCCGTTTGGCCTTAATCGAGCAACTGCTGAAACAGTACCCGGAGAATATTGCAGGAATTAAGGACAGTTCTGGTAGCTGGGATAATACTTCGGCTTTGCTGCAGCAGGGCTGGAATGATTTTCACGTTTTTACGGGCAGTGAATTATTCCTGCTGCAGAATATGCGTTCTGGTGGGGTCGGTTGTATCTCTGCAACAGCCAATATTAATCCGGCGGCAATTCATCAGCTTTATGCACAGTGGAAGTCTTCCGGTGCCGAGGCTCTGCAGCAACAGGTCAATGAGATTCGCACACTGGTCCAGGCATTTCCGATGATTCCAGCCCTTAAAACAATCGTGGCCCATGCTGCCAAGGATTCGGCCTGGGAACGGTTGCGCCCGCCACTGGTCGAACTCAACACCCGGCAAAAAGGTCGGCTGTTGGATCAGCTCCAGCAAAAGGCTTTTACTATGCCCGGCCTAAGAGACATCCAAACAGGCCGTTCGGCTGATCGATGATTCAGCGTGACCAGCACTCGTTAGAAGGTCCCATGGTGCCGGTTGAGGTCAATGTCATGGGGGTACAACCTGGATCAGAAATTCCGGCTGATTTGGTGCCATTCACCGTAAAACCGCTGCCCGTGATGCCGCTTACAGTGAAAGAGTAGTAATAATCAGTTGCAGAATTGGTCGGTGGCGCGGTTGCTGAATACGGCAGGTTGGCCAGAGTGGTGGTAAAACGAAGATTGGTTGCGTAGTAGGCGGTTTCCAGATTGCTGATTTCCGACAGGCTGATCTGGGCTGTGGTACGCTGGGTTCGCCGGGAATAGTCCTGGTAGCTGGGAATTGCGATGGCAGCCAGAATACCGATAATGGCAATTACCACCAGCAATTCAATCAGGGTAAAGCCCCGGGATTGGAAGCTTGATAGATTGCTCAGAGCAGGATTCTTTCGATGCATGTTTTGCCCCCTCAGTCCTGTATTTGATACCAGTAGGTGCTGGTGCCAGCACAATTGTTGCCTTGTACCAGGGAAATACTGGCACCCGTCGGTGAAACCACTGTTGCCGTGGTTTTGCAGTCTCCGCTCGAAGTCACGACTGGAGGGCCTCCGCTATATCCTGCAGGATACTGATAAGCGATATTCTGCAGTGCGGATTCGGCTATCTGGAAGATTTTGGTCTGTTCCTGGGCGGCGATCCCCATAGTCAATTCCAGCTTGGATGTGCTCAGGGCGGTAACACCTAAAAGAGACAGAACCAGCAAAAAAATAAGACTGATCGCCAGTACCATCCCGGTCTGCTTGCCGCTTATTGCCTGAGTTGTTAGTGGTGGCCGGTTTTTCATGCGTTCAGTTGCGTATTTTGATGGCTGTTTCATAAACCAGACGTTTGACCCGTAGTGCGCTGGCGTTGGTGATCGTCAGTGTTGACGGATCTACCGTTTGATCGAGCAGGGTATAGGTAGCATTATCGACATCTGCATCGGTACCAAATTGCCCCCCTTCGTTGTTGCCACCAGCGGCTGAAGCCCCAGGGTCATAATTGCTGATACTGCGGCTTAGCAGCGCCAATTTAACCCCTTTAACCGGGTTGCTGGGGGTATGCGGTGCGACGTAGCTGTTGGGTAGGCCATTGCCACTGCTGTCTTCAGCAAACAGAAAACGTAAATATTCAATGCCTTCGACCAGTTCTTCGCTGTTGCCATGAGCATCGATCCGGGTCAGTACCGGAACACTGCGTGTGGTATTGAAGAATACTTGGTAGGTGCGGCGTTGCAGGCGACGAACCTGGGTTTGGCTGGCCACAGTATAGGCATTTGACAGATTATTTTCGAATTCCAGTTGATTACCACTCAAGACTGTTTTAATTTTATGGACTTCAGTATTGATGCAGTCGGTGATCAGTACATAATCATCGACCGAGAAGCTGCTGTTGTTATTCAGGGCAACTACTTTGCCGCTGCTGACGTCGCTGGCAAGTGCCGGCAGCGGGATAGTGAGATAGTCAAGACTGGTGTACTGTACCGTCACAGAATCCCCATCGGTAGATGAGCCACCCCAGATAAATTTCCAGCTGCTCGAAGGTACAGAACCACAGGCCAGATAACCGGTATAGCCCGCCATACGGATGTCATAGGATAGAAAATGTAACGCAAAGCGAGCATTTTCCTGCATCCGCGAACGGTAGTCCTGAATTTCGTAATTCTTTTTTGAGTTGGTCATGACTGCCGCTACACCACCAATGACAATCAACCCGAGCACCAGTGAAACAAGCAGTTCGATAAGAGTAAAACCGCGACAGTTTCTTCGGGTGGATGGTGGGTTCACAGAACCGCCTCCATCTTGATGCTGTCGACATCGTTCATCGTGGTGCTGCAAACGGTCGAAGTCAACGAACCGGAATCTCGTGTTTTCAAGCGTGTCCAATAGATTTCTACGGTATAGGTGCCGTTGGCACTGCTGATGCATGCACCACCATTTGGCAGGATGTGAGGACGTTTGATCTGGGCATACCAACAGGACAGATTGTTGGTGTCCGACACCAGTAATGGTGAGCAGTTGCCGGCGGAGCCCGTTGAAATATAGTTGGCGGGGGTGGCGCTCATACGCATTTCATCAAGGATTTCGTAAGCCAGGTAACTGGCCTGGGTGCGGGCATAGGCCCCCGTGGTAAAATTCAAGCCGTGCACCTGCATCAAGGCGATGCCTAGCAAACCGACAGAAAGAACCACCATCGTGATCATCACTTCAATGAGTGTGAATCCGGCATTAACTGACGGGCGAACGAGGTATTTCTCGGTGGTTTGTAGCAAGGTGGATAACTGTATGATTGATTTGCAATAAGATATTGATGAACAAAGAGAATCAGGTGTTATGTCGCGACTTGTCACTGTAACTATACAACCTGAAATGGAATTTTCAAGTAAGGTGGGCAAATCAGCAGTCGAAACAGGCAGGCTGTGAGCAATAACAATACGATTGAGAAATACTGGCCTGATATCGGTATACTCTTCAGATCTTCTCATGGTGAGAATGCAGCGATGGATAGTGAGACCTCTAATCCCCGGCAGCAGGCCGATAAATTGGGTATCCTGGTAACCAACCTCGGAACCCCGGATTCACCTGCAACAGCTGATGTGCGCCGTTTTCTTGGCGAGTTTCTCTGGGATCCCAGGGTGGTTGAGTTACCACGGCCAATCTGGTGGCTGTTGCTGCATTTTGTCATCCTCACCACCCGTCCTCGCAAATCTGCAGCCGCTTATTCGAGAGTTTGGACTGAGCAAGGTTCGCCATTACTGGTAATTTCAAAAAGGCAGGTCAAAAAATTACAACAACGACTTATGGAATCTATAGACGGACCGGTCATGGTTGTTCTGGGTATGCGTTACGGCCAACCTGCCGTAGGGCGCGCTTTGCAGCAGCTGCGCGATGCCGGTGTGGACAAAATTCTGGTGCTGCCGATGTATCCGCAGTACTCTGCGACCACTACAGCTTCGACGTTTGATCTCATAAGTACGCAAATGCGGAGCTGGCGGCATGTGCCTGAGTTGCGGTATATCTGTCGTTACTGCAATGAGTCGGCCTATATTGAGGCCATTGCCGAGCAGGTGCGTGAATACTGGGCCATACATGGTCAGTCCGAGCTATTACTGATGTCTTTTCATGGGATTCCACAAAAATATGCGGATGCAGGTGATCCCTATGCAGATGAATGCCAGCAAACGGGGCAGAGGCTGGCCGAAGCTCTCGAGCTTACAGCGGATCAATGGCGAATGAGTTTTCAGTCACGCATAGGTGCACAAGCATGGTTAACGCCCTATACTGACCGCAGCTTGCGTGAACTCGCCGCAGCAGGGGTGCGCTCAGTACAGGTGTTGTGTCCGGGTTTCAGTGTGGATTGTCTGGAAACACTGGAAGAAATTGCCGTTGAAAATCGTAATATTTTTCTGGAGGCTGGTGGCGAGTACTATGACTATATACCGTGCCTGAATGATAGTGATCAACAAATTAATTTGATGAGTGCGTTGGTACAAAAGCATAGCCAGGGTTGGATGGACCGATAGAATTATGAGCGAACCGCAACAAGCTGTACTGTTGATTGTGGCCCATGGCAGTCGACGGCAGGCCTCCAATGAGCAGATTCGAAAACTTGCCATTACGTTGTCTGCCTGCAATCATCCGGCTTACAGTCAGGTGGTGGTCGCTTTTCTGGAACTGGAAACGCCGTCTATTGCCACGGCCATAGCACAGTCTGTTTCGCGTGGGGCAAGAAACATCGTGGTGCTGCCTTATTTTTTGGCCAAAGGGCGTCATGTTGAGGAAGATATTCCGGCCCAGATCAGGATTAGCCGTGCGCAGTTTCCACAGGTCGCTATTACCCTGACGGCACACCTCGGCGCAGCTGCAGAAATGTCGGATCTCATATTCACTCATTTACAGCATGGACATTATAATAAGGGAGGTCAGGAATGAGTATTACGCTAAGCAGGATTGCAGAACAGGGCACGAATGGTGCAGCCATGATGCCGATTATTCAGGGGGTGGCTCGTGCAGCTGAAGCGATATCAGCATTGTTGCGTTCTGCGGTTTTCAAGGATGCCCTGGGGGATGCAGGTGCCGAGAATGTCCAGGGTGAGCAGCAGCAGAAGCTTGACATACTGACCGATGAAATCTTTTTTCAGGAAATGCGTTCTACCGGTTTTGTCTGTGCTGTGGGTTCAGAAGAACAAGAACAACTGCAGGTGGTAGAGGAATATGCGCATACCGACTGGCTGGTGCTGGTTGACCCACTCGATGGTTCTTCGAATTTGGATATTGATGGCCCTGTGGGCACCATATTTTCTATTGTCAAACGCAAAAGCCCCAGCCAGAAAAAGCCCCAGGAAGAGGATTGTCTGCAATCAGGCAAGCAGGTCGCTGCCGCCGGTTATGTGCTCTACGGACCTGCCACGCTGCTGGTTTGTTCTGTTGGAAATGGCGTTGAAGGATATAGTGTTAATCCTGGAACTTCACGTTTTGAATTAAGTCATCCAGACATACGTATTCCCGCCCAAGGGGGGTATTACTCGGTCAATGAAGCCTATTCTTCTTCCTGGTTGGGTGATATGGGGACACGTATGGCGCGGATGAAGCGGGAAACTGGCCTCGGTATGCGTTATGTCGGTTCCATGGTCGCAGACATGCACCGTACTCTGCTCAAAGGTGGGATCTTTTTGTATCCGGCGGATGACAAGAAACCCAATGGCAAACTGCGTTTGCTCTATGAAGCCATTCCGATGGGTTTTTTGATGGAACAGGCGGGTGGCAAGGCGATGAGTGCGGATGGCCGGGTGCTTGAAGTGGTACCGCAAAGCCTGCATCAGCGGGTCCCCATATTTTTTGGTGCGGTTGCTGCGGTCAACAGCTTGCTGACCTGAATACGGATCTGCTTGTGGTTTGATTCTGGCAACCATGATTTGAGCGATTCGTGCTATTTTAGTCCCTAAATACAGACCGGTGTTATCGTTTTTCAATCAATGATACAACAGCAAGTACTCGAAGCACGTTGTCATGACCCCTTTGCCTATCTGGGTCGGCATCCGGTAGCATCTGCAGGTATGGTCATCCGTGCTTTTTTACCACAAGCACGATCGGTCCGGTTGCAACTGCCTGGATCAGCACCCTTGCCGATGGCGCGGGTTCAAGAGCAAGGTATATTCGAGATCACGCTCGGACAAGAAGACTTTTCCTGCGCATATTATTATTGCATCGAAGATTCCAATGGTCACCAATGGCAGCAGGATGACCCCTATCGCTTTCCTGTGCTGTGGACAGACTACGACCTGCATCTATTTGCTCAAGGCAATAATTTTCAGGTATACCAGCATCTCGGTGCTCATCTGCGTCGTCATAACGATAGTAATGGAGTGGCTTTCTCTGTCTGGGCACCCAATGCTGAACGGGTCAGTGTGGTGGGCAATTTCAATCACTGGGATGGTCGGATTCATCCCATGCGGGTGCGTGGCAACAGCGGTGTCTGGGAACTGTTTATTCCTGGCCTGCAAGCCGGGGAAACCTACAAATATGAAATACGCAGTAATGGTACGGTACAGCTAAAAATTGATCCCTATGCTCAGCAGATGGAAATGCGTCCTGCTACGGCCTGTATTATCCACGATAACAAACAGTATCAGTGGCAGGATCAGAACTGGCTGACCGCCAGAAAGGCTCAGGGGCAGTCACTGGATCGACCCGTTACCGTCTACGAAGTTCACCTTGGGTCTTGGCGGCGAGAAGGAGAGGATTTTCCCGGATACCGGGATTTGGCACATCAGTTGGTAGAATACTGTCAGTGGATGGGATATACCCATATTGAATTATTGCCGATTACCGAGCATCCCTTCGACGGTTCCTGGGGCTATCAGGTCACTGGCTATTATGCACCGACCCGGCGCTATGGCCTGGCCGATGATTTCCGATATTTTGTTGATTATTGCCATCAGCATAATCTGGGAGTTATTCTCGACTGGGTGCCGGCGCACTTTCCGGCTGACAGCCATGGATTGGCAAATTTTGATGGTACTCCGCTCTATGAGCACGCCGATCCCAGGCGTGGCGAGCACCGCGATTGGGGTACAAAAATCTTCAATTTCGGTCGTAATGAAGTCCGCAACTTTCTCATTGCCAATGCTTTATTCTGGCTCGACCAATACCACCTGGATGGATTGCGTGTGGATGCTGTAGCGTCGATGCTCTACCTTGATTATTCCAGACCTGAGGGGGAGTGGTTGCCCAACGAGCAAGGTGGCAGGGAGAATCTTGAGGCCGTGGCATTTTTGCAGGAATTTAATCAGCAGCTGCGCAAGCGGTTTCCTGGTGTGCTCAGCATGGCTGAAGAATCAACTTCCTGGCCCGGAGTGACCAGTTCGGTGGCAGAAGGTGGCCTGGGTTTCAGTATGAAATGGAACATGGGTTGGATGAATGATACGCTGGCTTATTTCAGTCAGGATCCAGTGCATCGAAAATACCATCATAACCGGATGACATTTTCACAGGTTTACGCCTACAGTGAACAGTTTATTTTGCCATTTTCGCATGATGAAGTGGTTCATGAAAAAGGCGCCATGCCGGCAAAAATGCCCGGCGATATTTGGCAAAAATTTGCCAATCTTCGTGTGCTGTATAGCTATCTAGCGACCCACCCTGGCAAGAAACTATTATTTATGGGCCTGGAATTTGGGCCTTGGCAGGAATGGCATGAACATACCAGCCTTGACTGGCAACAGGCTCAGGTCATGCCGCACCGGGGGCTGCAGTTGCTGGTGCGGGATTTAAATCACCTGGTTTGCAGGGTGCCGGCACTGCACGAAGAGGATTATTCCCAGGCTGGGTTCCAGTGGCTCGATTGTGATGATGCGGATCAGTCGGTGATCAGTTTTCTACGCCGTGATCACCATGGCGGTTTTGTAATTGTGGCACTTAACCTGACCCCGGTACCGCGTCCAAAGTATTGTCTAGGTGCGCCACTTGCAGGACAATATTACGAAATCTTTAACTCAGATGCTGCCATTTATGGTGGCTCAAATATGGGCAATGCCGGCCAGGTGACAAGTATAGACAAAGCCAGTATGGGGCAATCACAGTCGATCCAGGTCGTTTTGCCGCCGTTGTCGGCTTTGATTCTGCAGCAGAAACAATACCCGCAAGTCTGTTAGAGGGTAGAGAGACTGCTGCGCAAATGCCCTTTTGGTCCCCTGTAGTTGGTCAATA
>CAYQAP010000038.1:0-24022 GCA_964415515.1 uncultured Gammaproteobacteria bacterium
TGGGCCAAAATAGCTTTTCCGCAGTAGGTTCTCTATTCTCGGACAGGCTCCTAGTGCGCCAATTGACAAAGATCAAGGCAAACGTACGTACTTCTACCTAGGATAGACCGTGGCGTGGTTCTACCACGCCAGCGAACGTGGTACTAAGGGGATCATTCATACAAACATCTGAGCCGGAGACATAGACGATGAACAAAAAACTGATTATTGCCATGAGCTGTGTAGCTTCCATTGGCATCACCACGCTGCCCAATGCTGTAGCTGGACCGGAAGGGCGCTGCAAAGCCTGTCACAGCTTTGGCACCGCCAACAAGGTAGGCCCGGGACTACAGGGTATGTTTGGCAAAAAAGCGGGCCAGGCTGAAGGCTTTAAATACAGCAAGGCACTGGCCGGAGCCGACTGGGTCTGGGATGAGGAACACCTGCGAAAATGGCTAAAAAACAGCAAGAAAGCCATTAAGGAGTTTACTGGTGATGACAAAGCCAAAACCAAAATGGGCAAGCAAAATATCAAAGGCAAGAAAGCTGATAAAATCATTGATTTTCTCAAAGATCTGAAGTAAATCCACCCTCCACTTTTGCCCGCTATGCCGGCCGATACCGGCCGGCATAGCCGTCTGTCCGCAGTATCACTCCATTTTTGTAGATCACTGGGCTTGTAGATCACTGGGCGACACACTCATCATGCTACCAGCAGATATCGCACTGCCCCGACAGTAGATCCTCGCAGGCACACAACGCCCCCTCACCCAAGCTGAACCTCGCAGGGCTCGCGCTGCACCGGGCCCTGGCTGCTTGAGAATCAGCCCTTCCTCTCGCCCATCCTGGCAACAGAAAACAACTGTTTTGCCAATATTCATCTGTTGCCCGATAGTTTAGACTTGCGTGCTTCGTCCTGAGGCAAAAATATAACGGAACCGTACTATGGAATCCTTTATCAATCGAGTCATCCGCTACCGATGGGCCATCATACCGACACTGCTGATATTGGTTGGCATTGCCTTGGCAGGGGCCAGTAAATTAACGTTTCGCAGCGATTACAAAACCTTCTTTACATCCGACAATGCTCAGCTGCAGACATTTCAACAAATGCAGAATATCTACAGCAAAAGTGACAATGTGGCTTTTATTGTAGCCCCTGAAAATGGTGATATTTTTACCCGCAACAATCTCACGGCCATCTGGGAACTAACCGATGCGGCCTGGCAGATCACCTACAGCTCCCGCGTTGATTCCATCTCCAATTTTCAATACAGCTGGGCACAAGGAGACAATCTGCAGATTGAAGATCTGGTGCTGGAAGCAGATCAACTCGATACCAAGGCCATTGCCCGTGCCAGAAGGGTCGCAGTGTCTGAACCGCTACTGATAAAAAAGCTGATTTCGACCAAAGCTGACGTAGCAGTGGTGAATGTCACCATCCGTCTGCCCGGTGCGGACAAGACCCGTGAAGTACCGGAAGTGGCCAGGGACGCACGGAAAATCGTCGCCACCTTCAGAAAAAAATACCCGGACATCAACTTCATGCTGTCGGGTATGGTGATGCTGAACACCAGCTTTCCCGAGGCATCGATGCACGATGCCTCCATACTGCTCCCAATCATGATGCTGGTAGTGATTTTTTCCATCGCTGGTCTGTTGAAATCGGTTAGTGGAACCTTTGCAACCCTGATTGTCATCTTTACCAGCATCATGACGGCCATGGGCTTGTGGGGCTGGGGGGGTGGTTATCTTACCGGACCCTCAGCCGGAGCCCCCACGGTGATCCTCACCCTGGCAGTGGCGGACTGCGTGCACATTCTCACTACCTTCTATTACGAAATGCGCCACGGCATGAGCAAACAAGAGGCTCTGGTCTCGAGTATGCGCATTAATCTGCAACCGATTTTTCTTACCAGCGTTACCACCGCCATTGGTTTTTTGACCATGAATTTTTCTGACGCTCCCCCTTTTGGCGATCTGGGCAATATCGTGGCCATCGGCGTAACTGCGGCATTTCTTTTTTCGATCACCCTTTTTCCAGCTCTGTTAATGGTGCTGCCGGTTCGCGTAAAAGTCTCCGCAGAGCATCGCCAGGATTTCATGGATCGACTGGCCGATTATGTGGTAACCCACAAGAAACCATTATTGGTGTTTACCACCGCAGTATTGCTTGCTGTTTCCGCTTTTGTGCCAACCAACAAACTGGATGACAATTTTGTTAAATATTTTGACACCAGCGTACCCTTTCGACAGGCGACCGATTTTCTGCAGCTGCACATGTCCGGCATGACTACGATCGAACTGTCTTTTGACAGCAAACAATCCTCCGGTGTGAACAATCCGGCTTTTCTAAAAGTAGTTTCCGAGTTTTCTGATTGGCTGCGCCAACAACCTGAAACCGACCATGTCAACACCATCACCGATACTCTCAAACGATTGAACCGCAATATGCATGGTGATGACCCGGCATGGTACAAGCTCCCGGAAAAACAGGCGCTGGCAGCACAATATTTGCTGCTGTATGAGCTGTCACTCCCCCAGGGCCTGGATATCAACAACCAGCTCAATGTCGATAAATCTTCGACCCGGGTTGTGGCCACCTTTACCAATTTGAGTTCCGACCAAATCCTGAAACTGGAGCAGAGAATTCTCGACAAATTCACCGCCATGCAGACCCCGTTCGAACTCATGCTGGCAAGCCCTTCGCTGATGTTCGCTCATATCGGCTCCAATAATATCCGCAGCATGCTGTTGGGTTCTTTCCTCGCCCTGCTGCTGATTTCACTATTACTCAGTATTGCCCTGCGCTCCATCAAGTTCGGTGTAATCAGCCTGTTGCCTAACCTGTTCCCGGCGGCCTTTTCCTTTGGCTTGTGGGGCTTGCTGGTGGGTGAGGTTGGGCTTGGACTATCCGTTGTTACCGGTTTAACTCTGGGCATTATCGTAGATGATACGATTCACTTTCTCAGCAAATATATTCGTGCCAGACGGGAGAAACAGATGAGTCCTGAACAAGCGGTTCGTTACAGTTTTTCCAGCGTCGGCAAGGCACTGTGGATCACCACCATGGTCCTGGTGCTGGGTTTTGCAGTAATGGCAACCTCTTCCTTCAAGGTCAATGCTGACATGGGCCTGCTCACTGCCGTCACCATACTTGTCGCCTTGGTCGTAGATTTCCTGTTTCTCCCCCCCCTGCTATTGCTGCTCGCAAAAAGATCCACAAGCGATTCTGTCGACCCCTCAGGACCAACCACACAGGCCACTGCCCAAGCATAAGACACTGAAAATACATCAAGGAGATCCTATGAAATCCATTCAAACTGTTCTGATTAGCCTGACCATGGTGTTATCGGTTGTATCACAAAGCTTTGCCGATGAAGCGTCGGATAAAGGCCTGCAGATTACAAAAACCAGCAAATCGCGGGATCTGGGCTGGGGTGACATCCAGGCCACCATGGTCATGATTCTAAAAAATAAGCACGGTGAAACCAGCACCCGGAACATGCACATCAAAACCCTGGAACAGAAACAGGATGGCGACAAAAGTCTGACCGTCTTCGACTCTCCCCGTGATGTCAAAGGTACCGCTTTCTTAAGTTTCTCTCACCTGCAGGCCAATGATGAGCAATGGCTTTATCTGCCTGCGCTAAAACGCGTAAAACGCATTTCTTCCCGCAATAAATCCGGCTCCTTCATGGGTAGCGAGTTTGCCTTTGAGGATCTGACTTCGTTTGAAGTTGAAAAATATGACTACCGCTACATTAAAGACGAGAACCTCAATGGTATCGATACCTTCGTGGTGGAACATTACCCGAAAGACAAATATTCCGGCTATAAACGCCGTGTTACCTGGGTAGATAAAGCGAAATACCGGATGCAGAAAATCGACTTCTATGACCGCAAGAATGCCCTTCTAAAAACCCTAAACTTTAACAAATACAAACAATATCTTGGTCAATACTGGCGCGCCCAACAGATGGTAATGGTCAACCATCAATCGGGGAAAAGCACCGAGTTGCTCTGGCAAGACTATCGCTTCAGCACTGGACTGAAGCCGCGTGATTTCAACAAAAATGCCTTGAAGCGAGCCCGCTGATCGCAGCATGAAAAATCTACCTGTCCATACTGCTGTTGGGCTCATCCTGATGGCTGCACTACTCTTTACTCCGTTCCGGGCGGAAGCCGGAAAACTGGAATTTCGGGGCAATCTGGAAGTACAGCTACGCCTTTTCAACCAATCCGCTTTGGCAGACAGCCAGACTGACAGTGACCTGTCTGTTGCCGCCACTCCAGAGTTCTATTACAGCTGGAACCTGGATCAGGACAGTCTGGAACTGGTGCCTTTTGCTCGTGCCGACCAACACGACGACAGGCGCAGCCACGCCGATATCCGCGAATTCAGCTGGCTGCATGTCGGGGAGAACTGGGAATCACGGATTGGGATCCGCCGAGTATTTTGGGGGGTTACCGAATTTCAGCATCTGGTCGATATCATCAACCAGACCGATACGGTCGAAGACATCGATGGAGAAGACAAACTCGGCCAACCGATGGTCAATCTTTCACTGACCAGAGACTGGGGAATACTGGATTTCTTTGTCTTGCCCGGTTTCAGGGAGCGAAGCTTCGCCGGGGCCAGGGGCCGGCCACGACTGGCAGCCATCGATCAGGATCAAGCACTTTATGAAAGCGATGACAAGAGCCGACACGTCGATTATGCAATCCGCTGGTCACAAACGATCGGTGATTTCGACCTGGGGCTGTCCGGGTTCCGTGGCACCAGCAGAGACCCGAGTATTCTGCCCTCACCCAATCCGACCATAGCCCCTACGCTGGTTCCATTTTACCCGCAAATCACCCAACTGAGCCTGGACCTGCAGGCCACAACTGATGCGGTCCTCTGGAAACTGGAAATGGTTCACAATCAAAATAACCAGGTGGATTTCACTGCCCTGCAAGCTGGCCTTGAATATACCCGGTACGGGGTCTTCGATAGCACTGCAGACCTCGGCTGGTTGTTCGAATACGGCTGGGACAGTCGTGGTACCAATGGGGGCAGTCTCAATCAAAATGACCTGTACTTGGGCACACGCTTGGCCCTGAATGATGCCGACTCCAGTGAGTTGCTGCTGGGCCTGAGTCAGGATCGGGATTTCAAATCAAGCAGCCTGCTGGTCGAAGCCAGTCAGCGCTTCGGTGATAACATCAAAGTCTCTGTCGACCTGAGGGCATTTTCCTTCAGAGATACGACCGACCCGCTATCCGCGTTACGACGCGACAACCACTTGCAACTGACCATGCAGTACTTTTACTAAAGCCTGAATCTCCAGTCATCACAAAGATTCCAGCCTCACCCTAAATGCAATAACCCCCTTATCACCCTAGAGATATTTTAAATTCTCCGGCCAGATTATTTAACGAGTTTGCCAGATTTTCCAAAGCCGCGCTCTGTTCGGTGATTTCCAGGGATCCCGCATAAATCTTCGAGGTTGCCGATGAAATCTCGTGCACATTCTGGTTCATCTGTTCAGCAACGACACTTTGTTCTTCAGTGGCTGTCGCGATCTCGATATTGATGTTACTGATCTTGGATATTTCACTGTTTATGCTATCGATTTTACTGGCTGCCTCATTACCAACAGCAACACCCGTAGAAACGGTTTGCATCCCCTGTTCCATAACAACAACCGCTTCCGAGGCTCCAGATTGCAGTTGCTCGATAATTTTTCGAACTTCTTCCAAGGAAGAACCGGTCCGTTGAGCCAATCCCCTGACTTCGTCGGCGACCACAGCAAAGCCACGACCTGCTTCACCAGCTCTGGCCGCCTCTATGGCCGCATTCAGTGCCAGCAAATTGGTTTGCTCGGCAATATCTGAAATCACTTTCAAGACCTGCGATATTTCTTCAGAAGCTTTATTAACCTGCCGGGTTACTTCATAGGACTGGCTGATCTGGGCATCGATATTATGCAGTGCCTGCACGGTATTTTGGGCCGATGCATGACCAACTTTCGCCAACTCATCTGCCTGAGCGGATGAAGAAGAAGCAGCGGACGCACTCTTGGCCACTTCTCTGACAATCAGGCTCAATTCATGAATCGCAGTCGCCAGCTGCTCCGTATGAGTCACCTGCGACTCAATGGATTGTTTGCTTATATCCGTGATTTGACTGAGCTGTTGCGCATAGCGAGTGAGTTCTTCAATGACTGTTTTTTCATCGTGAATCACTTTTTCAAGTTTTCCCACAAAAATATTAAACGCAGACGACAACTGCCCAAGTTCATCCTTTCTGGTTTCATCAAGCCGAACACTGAGGTCTGCATCACCACTGGCGACGGCATCCATGGTCTGATTGAGGACCCGCAGTGGCGGAATGATAGATGAGTACAGCCAGGACAAACCGACCATAATGATTCCCACTGCAGCCAACATCCCATAAAGCAGCATATTTGTGGTCGTCTCCAGCGTTTCATCCATTTTTTTACGAAAGGCTTCGGTGATGCCTTTGTGCTCCTTACCCAGGGTGGTAAAAGCCTGTAGGGCAGGGCTGTCATTGATTTTAATTATCGCGTCAACCCCCTCTGAAGGCACGCCCTGAGCCAGCAGCGATTTGACCTGTTTGCTGTTGCGATAATAGTTATTAACGGTCCCGGTGATAACCTGCAGCGCTTTTCTCTCTGTTTCGGTCAGGCCTGGTAACTGCCGGTATTCAGCGATCACGGCATTAATTGCCTGATAATTCTGTTGTACTCGAGCAAAGTACTTGTCCCTGCCTCGAAGCACATAATTTTTGAAATTATGAATCATGCCGCCGTAACCCAAATTCGAGTTGATCGCCATCAGCAGCCGCATCCGGGTCGTAGACTGTGTTTGATAATTCAGCCAACTGCTGGTAACCGGAGTAATCGCCCGGTACGTGTAAATACCGACAATACCCAATAACAGCACCAGTATCACAATCATAGAGATCATTTTAGTTTTGATCATGAAACCCGATTTCATCAATCACCTCCAGGGCGTACGGATCGACAGGATGCAGCGCCGGTAACCACTTAGCTTTTCCAAACACGCAGAAGTGGTAGCAATAAAAATCTTCTGTGGTACCTGATCGGTGCTGCTAACATCTGTAGTATGCTACCCGATTATTTACCCATTCTGACACCCGTCAAGAGCACCATATGATCGACCTGTATTTCTGGACTACTCCCAATGGTTACAAGCCACTCATTTTACTCGAAGAACTTTCCTGTCCTTACCGTATTATTCCAGTCAATATCGGTGCCGGTGAGCAATTTGAACCGGACTTTCTGGCAATTTCCCCCAACAATCGAATCCCGGCCATGGTAGATCACCAGCCGGCTGATCAGGGTGAGCCATTGAGTCTTTTCGAGTCAGGGGCCATTCTAGAATATTTGGCTGAGAAAAACGACCGTTTTCTGCCCTCTTCTGTCCGGCCGCGTTACCAAGTTCTGCAGTGGTTACACTGGCAAATAGCTGGGCTCGGCCCCATGGCCGGACAAAACCACCATTTCAACCACTACGCACCACGGAAGATTGCCTACGCGATTGATCGCTACACCAAAGAAACGGCACGCCTGTATGCGGTCATGAACAAACAATTGGCAGGGCGAAGGTTTCTGGCCGATGACTATTCGATTGCCGACATAGCCTGTTACCCCTGGGTCGTGTCACACCAGCGACAACAGCAAAACCTCGATGACTTTCCCCATCTAAAACGCTGGTTTTATGCCATTCAGAATCACCCGGCCGTGCTGCTGGCTTATGAGCGCGGCAAAACCATCAATACCGGAGCAACGGTGAATGAAGCAGCCAAGGCTGTGCTGTTCGGGCAGGATGCCGGCACAATCAAGGGCTGATCGGTTACAATCCGGCGCTGAACACTCCCCTAATCTACCTGCACACAGCTTCGCCAATGAGCCACAATCGCCGTCTCCTGGTCACCAGTGCCCTGCCCTATGCCAATGGACCCATCCATATCGGTCATCTGGTGGAGTACATACAGACCGATATCTGGACCCGCTTTCAGCGCCAACGTGGGCATGAGTGCTATTTTGTCTGTGCCGATGATGCTCACGGTACGGCAATCATGCTGCGAGCAAAAAATGAAGGCATCAGCCCTGAACGACTGATCGCACGGATAAAAAAAGAGCATCAAGCCGATTTTGCCAGCTTTGGCATTCGTTTTGATCATTACTTCAGTACCCACAGCCCGGAAAACAAGAAGTTTTCTGAAGACATCTATCAGGCGCTCAAAGATCGGGGCCATATTGGCAAACGTCGCGTCGCCCAGGCTTACGATGCCAGGGAAAAGATGTTTCTGCCGGATCGCTTTATCAAGGGTGAATGCCCTAAATGCAACGCCGCTGACCAATATGGTGACAACTGCGAGGTCTGTGGTGCCACCTACAGCCCGACTGATCTGAAAAATCCGGTTTCAACCGTTTCCGGCACCAAACCAGTGACCCGCAGTACTGAGCAAATCTATTTCAAGGTTATCGATTTTGAACAACCATTACGAGACTGGATGGCGACTGCAGGATTACAGTCCCAGGCCCGCAACAAGCTCAGTGAATGGCTCAATGACGGTCTTAGGGACTGGGATATCTCTCGTGATGCCCCTTATTTTGGGTTTACTATCCCCGGCGAAGAAAACAAATTCTTCTACGTCTGGCTGGATGCCCCAATCGGCTATATGGCCAGTTTTCAGCACTATTGCCAAAACAACAATCTGAACTTCGATGACTTCTGGCGACCTGACACCACAACCGAACTCTATCATTTTATCGGCAAGGATATCTTGAACTTCCATGGGTTATTCTGGCCGGCCATGCTCCACGGTGCGGGCTACCGGATGCCAACGAGCTTGTGTGTACATGGCTTTTTGACGGTCAACGGCCAAAAAATGTCCAAATCCCGTGGCACCTTTATCATGGCCAGCACCTTCAGCCAACATCTGTCTCCACAATACCTGCGCTATTATTTTGCTGCCAGGCTCAACCAACATATTGAAGATCTGGATCTGAATTTCACCGATTTTCAGCAACGTGTAAATTCGGACCTGGTGGGAAAGGTGGTCAATATCGCCAGCCGTTGCGCCGGCTTTATCAATAAACGCTTTGCTGGTAAACTGGCAAAAAAACTACAGGAACCCGAACGATATCAGGCTTTTGTTGCGTCAGCAGACGAAATTGCCACTTATTACGAAACGCGTGATTTCAACCGTGCGATGCGAAAAATCATGGCGCTGGCCGATCAGGCCAATCAATATGTAGATGCCAGAAAACCCTGGGAAGTTGCCAAGCTTCCGGGCCACGATGCCGATTTGCATGAAACCTGCACCATGGGACTCAATTTCTTCCTCGCCTTGATGACTTGGCTAACACCGGTGATTCCAGAAATAGCAGAAAAAACAGCAGACCTGTTTGCGATTGATTCACTGACCGACACCCCCAGCTGGAATCGCTGTCAAAGCCCCTTGCTCGGACAACAGATCAAGCCATTCAAACACTTTATCAAGCGCATTGAAACCCACCAGATCGAGGCCATTCTCGAAGACAGCAAACAGATCCTGAGCGAAACCACCTCGAGCACCTCAGCAACCAACACAACGGGTAGGAAGGCAAACCTGGCGGCCAGCGCCGACCCGGAGTGCATCGGCTTTGATGATTTTTCCAAGGTAGATCTTCGGGTGGCGAAAATCACCAAAGCCCGAGCGGTCAAAGGTGCCGATAGATTGCTTCAACTGACCCTGGATATCGGCACCGAAACTCGACAGGTCTTTGCCGGTATCAAAGCTGCGTACGAACCGGAGTCGCTGGTTGGCCAGATGACCGTGATGGTCGCCAATCTAGCTCCTCGCAAGATGCGTTTTGGAGTTTCTGAGGGCATGGTATTGGCGGCCGGTCCCGGCGGCTCGGAGATTTTCCTAATCAGCCCGGATAACGGTGCCAAACCCGGTATGCGGGTGAAGTGAATCCCACCCTTTCAGCACCGACACTGGCAGCGCTGGATGCCTGCCTGCCACAAACGCAATGTCAACGCTGCGGTTATCCCGATTGTGAACAATATGCCCAGGCGTTGCTCGACAATCAAACTGCTTTGAACCGTTGCCCACCCGGTGGTGAAGCAACCCTCATGATGCTCGCAGAACTATTACATCAGCCGCTTTTACCATTGGCTCCAGAACTGATGGCCTTGCCACCACACCAGCCGGTGGCCATCATTGAAGCTGAATGTATTGGCTGCACTCTCTGCATTCAAGCATGTCCTGTTGATGCGATCATCGGAGCCCCCAAAAAAATGCATACCGTGCTCCTGGACTGGTGTACCGGTTGTGCACTGTGCCTGGCGGCCTGCCCAGTCGATTGTATGCACAGCCAACCGGCGAAACAGGAAGTGCAGGCAAACAGTCGTTGGCTTGAATTCAGTGAACGGCAAGTCACACAATCTCGACAACGATATCGGGTTCGAAGCGAGCGGTTGCAACGGCGTCTCGCGCAGCACCGCCAGCAGCACCAGCGCCTCAGCCAGCAACAATTACAAAACAATATCCTAGCTGCTGTGGCACGAACCAGAGCACGTAGATCCTTGGTTTCCATGGAGCGACTGAAGTGAATTTGCAGCAGCGAGAAGCATTTTTCAGGCAACTGCAGTTGCAGAACCCGGCACCGTCCACCGAACTAACCTATCACAGCCACTTTGAATTGTTAATTTCGGTGATGCTCTCCGCACAATCAACCGATGTTGCGGTCAACAAAGCCACCAAACAACTGTTTGCGGTGGCCAATACGCCTCAGGCTATACTCGCTCTCGGTGAAACCCGACTACAATCATATATCCGCACAATAGGCCTCTACAACAGCAAGTCCCGCCATATTCTGGCGACTTGCCGTCGCTTGATCGAGGATCATTCCGGACAGGTTCCGGACCATCGTCAAGCCCTGGAAGCACTCCCCGGAGTCGGCCGCAAAACAGCCAATGTCATCCTCAATTCAGCCTTTGGACACCCAACGATTGCCGTGGATACCCATATCTTTCGCCTCGGTAATCGCACCGGGTTGGCTCCTGGAAAAACTGTACGTGAAGTCGAAAACGCACTGATGAAAAATGTCCCGAAAGCATTTCAGCTACATGCCCATCATTGGCTGATTCTGCATGGCCGCTATACCTGTACCGCCCGCAACCCCCATTGTCAGGAATGTGTCGTCTCCAACTTCTGTGAATACCCGAAAAAAAACTTACCACCCCGTCGATGAGCTCTCCCGCCACAAAACAACGTCAAGTGATTCGCCGGGTATTTTTCCTGAGCTGGAAGAAACATCGCCTCGGTGAACAACTCGAAGGTATTGAACGTCTCGTCGTAGAAGTAATTCTGTTGCATCCCGAGTACCAGCCATTGCTTTCAGAAGATGAATCGGCCATGGATATTGACACGCAACCACCAGGGCAAACGAATCCTTTCCTGCATATGGGCATGCATATCACTTTACTGGAGCAACTGCAGATCGACCGCCCGCCCGGTGTGCGGACCATTTATCAACAACTTAGTGCAACCAATGCCAATGACCACCAAACCCAACATCGAATGCTGGAGTGCTTGGGGCAGTGGCTGTACAGTACCCAGACTGGCAAAGCGCCACCCTCACCAGAGATCTACCTGGAATGTTTGCGAAAACTGCGCTGAGTGTACATTGCCTGACAAATACCTGCCAGGCTGCTAAGCATCCAGCGCACCACCACAGCTGCTGCCGGCACCGGCAGTACAACCATAACAGTGATCTGCAATAGCTATCGGGGCATTGGAGAACTCTTCAGCCTTGATCTGCCACAGTGGTCGACCTGCTGCAAATCCCGCCTTGATAGCCAACATTTGATTAAAATCACAGTCAAACACCTGTCCTAACCAATCAATACTGAGCAGATGCCGACACATCAATCCGTCCACTGTTTGCGGATTGAAATTATCATACAGCAACTGCTGATAGCTCTCGCTCTGGCCGGTGCGCTCCAACATGTGGGCGAAGCGGTTAATCGGCAGGTTGGCCAGGGCCAGTAAATGATGAAACCGGATTCCGAAAGCATCACCCAGACGCACTTTGTAATCCTGCTCCAGCGTGGCCTGGGCACCGGGCAATGCAGCCCCTACCGGGTTATAAACCAGATCCAGCGGTAACTCATCATCAATCCCGTAACCGACTGCGTTAAGTTGCTTCAGGGCTTTGATGCTTTTATCAAAAACCCCACGACCACGTTGAGCGTCGACATTTTCTCTGGTGTAGCAAGGCAGTGAAGCGACCAGGGCAATTTTGCGTTCCGCATACCAATCGATCAGGTCTTCATATCCAGGCTCCATCAAAATGGTCAGATTGCAGCGACTCATAACCGAAATATCAAGGGCCAGCAAACCATCGACAAAAGGCCTGAAATGCGGGTTCATCTCCGGTGCACCACCGGTGAGATCAACCGTTTTGACCTTGTTCTGGGAACACCAATGAAGAATATTCTGCATGGTCTCCCAGGACATGATCTCAGTCCGTTTGGGACCGGCATCGACATGGCAATGCTCGCAGGCCTGATTACAAAGACGACCCAGATTGATTTGTAGCGCTTGCAATGGCGCACGATACAAGCCGGGCAAGCCCATTCGTTTCAGAGAATCACCAAAATCCGGGGTTATCGGTCGCCGGGATGTTTGCTCGGATAATGCCATTGGGGCACTCCATGATCAGGGTTTATACGCAACCACTATACGTGGTCCATTATTCTCTAAAGAATAACCGAAAATCAATCATGCGTATCAGTAAACTATCTTTTTAGTAAAAACGGTAAATATTTTCCGACGAAAAATGATCAATCAAAATTTCCCCCGGGCCAAACTCAAAGCAACCAGCTGCCGAATCAACAGCCTGACTATGCGGCTGACCTTCAGAAAGAAACCCATGTTTCCTCTCCTCACTATCAGCGCACTATTCCGGCCATGACCCACTCAGTGAATCACATCAATGTCTTGCGATTGTACGGTAAAGCCACAAATCACGGTCTCCTCAAACCAGGCTGACAAGCTGTGCTGCAAAACGAAATCCGGATATTCTTCAATTGCGATCTCATGCCTGGCAGCCTAAGCCGAAGCACTCGCGGTGAGGGTGCCCAAGGCAACGGCACTGCTAATGGCTGAGCTGATCAGCAACGTTGATATTTTTCACTACGCATTCTCCAATAAATTCATGTGAACAGAAAGCCAGATATTGAAACTCTGTTTTTGCTTCCTCACCGCAATAAAACAGTCGGTGACTGTGGATGCTGTTCACAACAGTCTTGCTGGAGTATGACTATCCCCCACCTGAAAAGTTCACCAATTAAACGGGCTCAGAGCCCATTGTCAATCCATATAACTATATAGAACAATTACTTAATTACAAAAAAAGGTCTACTCATTTTTTTCTCTGTCGTATTGCTTCAAACAAACAAATCCCGGTGGCTACCGATACATTCAGGCTGCTCACCTCCCCTTGCATCGGAATGGAAACCAAATAATCACAGGCTCTTTGGGTCAGTTGACGCAGGCCACTACTCTCAGCCCCCAACACCAAGACCAACGGCCCTGACAAATCGGCACGGTAAAGTGTTTGCTCGGCTTGATCTTCCAGGCCGATAATCCAGTAGCCGGCCTGTTTGAGGATTTGCAGAGAACGAACCAGATTGGTAACCCGATACAACGGTACAGTTTCCGCCGCACCGGCTGCCACTTTGCGTACCACAGCAGTGATCTGGCTAGCCTTGTCTCTGGGAAACAACACCCCGAGCACCCCTGCGCCTTCGGCAGTCCGAATGCAGGCCCCTAAATTGTGTGGGTCCTGAACCCCATCCAGCGCCAGATAGATCCCACCCGGCTTTAGCCCTTCATTACGCTGTGCAGTCAGAGCAGATTTGAGATCTTGCTCGGTTTCTGTTTTTGGATTTTTGCGCTCGGCAACCACGCCTTGATGCAGCACGCCCGCCGCTCGTTTGTCCAGCTCCTCAGCAGCGATCCGGTCAACTGGAATCCCCAAAGTATCCGCTAGCTGAATCAGTGAGCGCAAACGATGGCTGGCCTCTTGATGCACATACAGACACACCACATCCTGTGGCCGCGATTGCAGCAAGTGTCGCACCGGGTGAACCCCGGTAACGGCTTGCAAGGCAGCTCGATACTGCTGTTTCTTTTTATTTTTTCGCACGTCTTTTCTGCCTTTTTTTACCTTTCGAAGCATGCCCGGAAATCAGGCTAAAGTCAATTTTAGCCTCTTCCAGACTGACTCTCACCAAACGCACTCGCACCGCATCTCCAATTGTGAATCGCTGACCACTGCGTTCACCACTGAGGCGATGGGCCAACGGATCAAAATGGAAATAGTCATTGCCCAGTTCGGTGATATGTACCAGTCCTTCGACAAATAATGACTTGAGTTCCACAAATATCCCAAACCCGGTAACTGTAGTGACAGTGGCATCAAATTCCTCACCAATCCGGCCCTGCATAAATTCGGCCTTGAGCCACTGCACCACCTCTCTGCTGGCCTCCTCAGCCCGCCGCTCGGTGGTGGAACAGTGTGTTGCCAATCGCTGCATTGCCAGCTGCTGCTGCCGATCGACCGGGTTGTTCTGACGGGCCAGGATCTGCTTGATCACCCGGTGCAGGATCAGATCAGGATAGCGGCGTATCGGCGAAGTAAAATGCGTGTAGCCATCGTACATCAAGGCAAAATGGCCATCATCATGTTCACTGTACACTGCCTGACTCATACTGCGCAGTAACATGGTCTGGACCAAACGTCTTCTGGCGGGTTCTGCCGGTAACTGTTCGATGACCTGCTGATAATCATGGCCCTGCGGTCGATCGCCACCTCCAAGATGATATCCAAATTGTCCCAGGAAGGCCCGCAAATCTGCCAGTCGCTCGGGTTTTGGTGCCGGATGCACCCGAAACAACCCACAAGCCTTGTGTTTAGTCACGAATTCAGCAGCACAAACATTGGCCGCCAGCATGCATTCCTCAATCATTCGATGCGCATCATTACGTACCGAAGCCTCGATACGATCGATTTTATAATCAGCATTGTAGAAAATTCGGGTCTCCGGCAAATCCAGATCAATCGCACCACGGCGCTGACGGGCTTTGAGAAGGGCCTGAAACAGACATTCCAGTTGCTGTAAATGGGGAAACAATGCTCTCGCCTGACCAAGATGGCTGGCATCTTTATGCTGCAGAGCAGCGGCTACCCTGGAATAGGTCAAACGTGCTTTGGAACGTAGCACCGCTGCATAGAAGCGGGAAGATTTGATGGCCCCCCGGGGTCCTATCTGAATTTCACAACACATACAAAGCCGGTCCACACCCGGATTCAGCGAGCAAATACCATTGGACAAGGCTTCAGGGAGCATCGGAATAACGCGATTGGGGAAATAGATGGAATTGCCTCGTTCCTGTGCCTGACTATCCAATGAAGTACCGGCTTGAACATACTGGGCAACATCTGCAATCGCCACCCACAAAGTCCACCCCTTAGCGCTGCGTTCACAGCATACGGCATCATCAAAATCCCTGGCATCTGCACCGTCGATGGTGACGAAAGCAAGCTTTCGCAAATCCCTGCGTCTCCCATGATCACTGGGCCGCACCTCTTGGGGAACTCGGGCTGCCTCGGTCAGTACCGACTCTGGCCATTGATGTGGTAAATCATACTTGCGGATCGCAATTTCAATCTCCATTCCAGGGGCCATATGCTGGCCCATGATCTCGATCACACGACCCCCGACCCGGCGGTACTCAAGCGGATGATGAGTCACTTCAATCACTACGACCTGCCCTTCCTCCGCACCGCTTGTCCTATCGTCAAGCACCTCGATATCCCGCGAATAGCGCGGGTCTTCCGGCATAACATAACGACTGTGATGACTCTTGTACAACCGGCCAACAATTTTTCGGATCACGTTCGTGCCATGATCTTGAGCCACACGCTCAACAACTGTTGCCACGCCCCGGCCACGTCGATCAAGACCGATCTGCTTTACCAACACCTTGTCGTCATGCAGTACCCGACGCATTTCCCGGGCCGGTAACAACAGATCATCACCACCAGCCTCCAACCTGATAAATCCAAAACCATCACTGTGCCCGATCACTCGGCCGGTCATCATGTCGGCCTTTTCCGGTAACACATAGCGCCCGGAACGGTTCATCATCAAACGGCCCTGTTTTTGAAGGTATCGCAAACTCTGCTGCAAATCCTGTCGGCTTCTTCTGCCGGCAACACCCAGCAGAGCCTCGAGTTGCTCCGGTGACTGGGGTTTGCCAGCCCGGATCAGCGTATCGAGAATAAATCGTTCATCAGGATCCGCAAGCCCCGTGGCGGTAGGGTCGATTACTTTGTCTGCCCTGGAGTTTTTCGGTTTTCTCATTGACATCCCATCATCAGATCTGTAAATTTGCGCATCCTGCGATGGTCGGCACAAGCCACCGCAAAGCACTATGCCGAGGTGGCGGAATTGGTAGACGCGCTAGCTTCAGGTGCTAGTGGGGGCAACCCCGTGGAGGTTCAAGTCCTCTCCTCGGTACCATTTTTATAGACCATCCCAGACCATCAGAAACCACATTATACATTGTTTTTAAAAGTATTTTCCTTTTTTAATTCGATGTCCGTATTGTTTGTCATAGTCTCTGATTGTCCCAGAAAGGGAGCGCGAGTGGAGCGTGGGTGGAGCACATTTTAGTGTTTTTCTCTTCCAAGGTTTGCACTTTCACTTTTCATATTTGCTCGCATAGATCTCGTTAAAAGATGAAGAATGCGCACCCATTCTTGCCTGCAAAGCCTGTCGAACAAACAACGTTGACGCACTTTCGTTCGACTCAATAAACTGCCGTATCTTATCCGTTACCTCGTCAACTTTGTGCAATGTCGCCGTGCCGGCTGAATTTAATACAACAAGTGCCCTGGATACGCTGAAAAGCCTGGATCAAGACCGCGCAAACAGGGCCTCGGCAAGAATCAACGTGAAACGTGAGTGGAACGCAGTCAAATACAATAATCGCAACATATTGTTTTATTTATTATTTAAACGTAGTGCTGTAGAGCACTACGTGATATCTGAATGACAAACAACTCGATTCCGCCCAGTGCTTTTTGCTCTATAGAGAGCCCGATCTGCCTTTAAATATAAGGTCAGATCCTTGTCTTCCTGGGTGTAGGGCGCACATCCAACACTTACTGTCAAAAAAATACTTCCCCCTGCAATCACTGCGGGAGTTGATTCTACCGATTTGCGAATTCTTTCCCCAGTTGCCCGGCCTGTTTCTTCAGTTGCATCATGGAGGATAAGGGCAAATTCCTCTCCTCCGACCCTGGCAAAGATATCCCCTTCACGAAGCCTGCTTATACAAAGCTTGGTGAAATGTTTAAGTACCTGATCCCCAATTGTATGCCCCCAGGTATCATTGATTTTTTTAAAAAAGTCAATGTCAAACATAAGCAGAGAAAACATGGCATTTCTGCCATTGGAACGCTCAAACAACGTATGCAATGTATGATCGAACATTCTCCGGTTTAAAATTCCGGTTAAAGAATCGGTTTCGGCTTCTTTCTTCAGAAGATCTTCTTGTTCTTTGCGCTGGCTAATGTCAATTACAATACCAGACATCCTTGAAGCTAGGCCTTTGGAGTTTCGCCCCAAGGACGAAATAATTTCTACCCAATGATATTTTCCTGCTTGATCCTGAATACGAAGGTCATAATTAAAAAGATCACCTCCACCCGAAATAAAAGAGGTGATCTTTTCATAAAAATCCCGTCGGTCATCTTTATGAACCCGTTTTAGAAAACCACGGAGGGAAAGGTGTGCTTGCCCCTCGGCGAAAGGAAAAGCAGCAAACTTGTTAATGCTGGACCATAGATGCCTGCTTTCCACATCATATTCCCATGCGCCACTGGAAACAATACGCTGCATGATTCCAAATTGTTTCTCCTTAACGGTTAGTCGGTTCTGGAGGATAGCACTGGCTATAAAAAAGCTGGCAATGCGCAGCAGTGCTATCTCTGTGTCAGACCAATCGTACTCCCGTTCACAATCATCAAACCCCAATACGCCCCAAAGCTGGTTATCGACCAGTATTGGTATGGTGAGCATTGACTTGATATTTTGGTTTATCTGGGAAGTTTTAAGAAAGGAATCGGATAATCTGCTGGTAATAACCTTTTGCCATTCTCCGTTCATTCTACTTTCTACTAATTTTCTGTAATCTCCTGAACCAAGCTTGTTCGTAAACTTCCTGAAAACAGGAAACCCAAGCTGTATATATTCCGGGGCTGCTGCCCATTCATAAGTGTAATCCTGAGTTATTTGCTCTGAATCAATTTCAAGAATCTGAAATATCCAGACCCTGCTGACTCCGGTAATCCGCCCTAAATCTTCAAGCAGGTCATTGATTCCTTCTCTCCACTTCTCGCCAGCAGTAAATCTTTCCGCACTGCGGGCAAGTGATGTTAACAGAGACACCTCAAGAAGATTATTTCCTGTCAACCCGGTATTTTTGATGTTTCCTGTTTCCATTTCCATCCACAGAAAGGATACGCCATAGAGTGCCAACTTTCACAGAAAGTTATTCTGAAGAGGAAAATAGCAGACGTAAACGTATCAGGGTTAAACAGGGCTGAAAACTCTTGCCACCCTGCCATGCAAAGCCTGTCGAACAAACTGCATTGACACATTCCCTTGCGACCCGATGAGCTGCTGAATCTGGTCGTTTACCTCGTCAAGTTTGTGCAACCTGGAGGCGGCATCCATCGCTCACTCATAAACCTCCACCACATCGGCACGGGTCACCTCATAGCCCCAAGGACCCGACCTTTCTTCACTACACACCCCTTGCCAAGTTCTTCACAAACCCGGATCCGATCATACCTGACTGCCCTCGGCAGATCCATGGAACAGCCATCCTTTCACGACTCAGCCATTCATATGACTACCGATAGCTTATAAATCATGAACCTGCACCCGTACCGACCCCGGCAATCGCTGCGCTTGTTCAACAACCCGCGAATGATGAGTAAATAAAATCACCTGGGTTTTTTCAGCCAGCACCGCAAGAGTGTGCAAAGCCGCAGCTGAGCGTCTATCATCAAAATCAACAAGTACATCATCGACAATGAACGGCATGGGTTCTGCACGCTCCATATATTTTTCGAGGGAAGCTACGCGTAGCGCCAGATACAGCTGATCCCGGCTGCCCGTGCTCATACCGTCTACCGTCACCTGCGCTCCATCCGCCCGAACACCTGCCAGGATAGGTTCATCCCTGTCATTAACATCGGTCATGAGCCCAGCAAACGAACCGAGCGTCAAGGTGGCAAAGTGTTCGCTGGCGCGCTTGACTAATGGCCCCTGGTTCTCTTTGCGGTAACGCTCGATCTGGTCACGCAATACCCGACCAGCCAGTTTTGCACGAACATAACGTTCAGCGTTTGCACGAATACTAGCCAGTATGGCTTGTGCCTGGTCAGCCAGCACAGCGGCATGATCGCTGCCATCCATGAGCTCTAGTTCCTTTTCATCACGTCCTTTTTTCTGGGCAAGTTCGGTGCGTCGTGGCTCGAGTTCATCATTGATTTTATTGTTCAGACACTCGATTTGCCCGGGAAGGCCATCTGGATCAACGCCCGCTGTCTCACGGGACAATTCCGCAAGTGTTGCACCATCTCCCACCTCCAAAATCCCCTGTTCGATGGCCGCTATCGATGCCCTTATTGCCAGCAAGTCTACTGATTTTCGTTCGGCCTCTTTGATCTCGGCAGGCTCACTGCATCCCGCCTCCTTGCAGAGTGAAACCAGCTGATCCTTCATGGCCTGGATTGTTGACCTGGTATCCTGTATTTCCTGCTGTACCTGCTCAATCTGTTCTTCGATCTGCTGCTGCCTGGTTTTTATTGACCGATGATCCGATAACAAAGAAGCCAGGTGCAAGACCGCATCATCAGCAGCCAATTTCACGAGTTCCGGTACGCAGCTTGCGACCGTGCTCGCAACCTGGTTACGGAAAATTTCCGCATCCTCGGCAATGGCTTTGATCCGAATCTGCAGCTTTTCTGCCTCACCCTGTTTGCTCAATAGCGCACTAACTTTATCAATAAAATCGGTCACATTTGCGGGGAGAGTATCAGCTTGCAGCCCCAGGCTTGCTAGCAACACATTCCATTGTACCTGCCATGCTGAAAATTTTTCCATTTCCAATCGATGCTCATCGCTCAAAGCCTCCAGATCAGTTTCCAGATCTTTGATCTTCTTATGTAATGAATCTCGCTGTTGTTTGGTGGCATCAAGTTGTTGCAGCTGCCCCTCCCCTTCCAGGAGTACGGGCTCAAGTAACTCGGATTCCATTTCACCTTTTCCGAGAGCCTTCAGCTGTTGGTTGAGCTGCTGAATGCACCTATTGCGGGTCTGTTCCAGTTCCCCCGTCTGTTGACGCAGCAACTGCAACCGTCCCACCCGATCACGGAGTTTTTCCAGATCATCCAGCCAGACCCGCATCTCCCGAGGTGTTCGCACTTGCACCTGACATGGGCTCCACAATGCTTGCCACCTGGCATCAGTACGGCTCTTGTCATCGGTACATGCTTTATTTTTACGTTCTATATCAATTATTTGCTGCTGAGCGGCTTCCTGCCTGGCACGCCAGCTTGCCATTGCATGCACCCGTTCTGCTTCACGACGCAAGCGATCTGACACTTCATCAGCATCCGCAAGACGTTCTTCAAATGTATCGGGCAATGATCCCTTGAGATTGCATTGGCGGGCCTCTGTCGCGACATCCTGCCCATTAACCCATTGGCGCCGCAACAACCGCCAAATCTGATCGCGACCAGATCGGGCCTCGACAAGATCGGCTTCGGTTGGAATCGCCCCTAGCCGTTGCATCTCATCAAGGTGCAGCGAAGCCTCTTGCCAGGTAGCTTGAGCTTCTTCCTGTTTTTCACGATACCGCTGAAAACGTTGTTCAATCTGATCATAGACCGCTTCGAAATGCATGATGCTCTCTCGAGATGGAAGCGCCAGACCAGGCAAATCCTGCAATTCACCCTTCCAAAGTGGAAGTCTTGAAAGATTGGCAACGCACTGTTGCTGCAAGGCTGTCAGCTCACTTTGGGCTGAGCGAATTGTTCCATCGATATCCCCCAATCTCTTGGCCTGGTCAATGGCTCTGCGTAAAGATTCCGGGGAGTCTGCCTCGGCAAGTGCCTGGCATTCCCTGTGAGCGATTTTCAGTCGTTTTTCCGTTTCACGTTGACTCAATTCTGCCTGCTCGACACGCGAGGCCAGCACAGCATTGTTGCTGCCCAGTTCAGTAATATTTCGCCGTCTTGCCAGTACCGGACGCAATTGCTCAATGTCTGCAAGCTCGAGATCAGGTCGACATTCTTGCAACAATAAGTTTGCATCGGTCAGCAGTTGTTGGCGCTGAGCTTCGAGCTGTGGTCGATCTTGTAAGGCCTTGCGATAACCACCCAATCGGGCATGCAGATCTTCGATCTTTTCCGCCTGTTGCAGTACAGCCTCATTAATCGACAGGCCCTTGCGTTGCGTTTTGAGCGCAGCAAGACGCGGCTCTTCTTTTCCTAAAGAAACCTGCGCCATCTCCAACGTATTGACTGCCTGCCGATGACGCTCCGCAAAATCATTGCCTAAGATCACCACATCATCCAACGAGGCCAATTTTTGCGATGCTTCACGGTGACGCGCCAACAGCGGTAAAACACGCTGAAAACGCAGTAAACGGTTGCTCTCAAGCCTTTGTTCTGACAGCTCCCACTGGATCTTTTCCAATGCCTCTGTCGTCCTTGCCAGCGATTGACGTCGGTCTTCCCAGTCCCGGTAGGAAACAGAGCATTCCTTAATCTGTTTATTAACCTCCGAGTGCGCTTTCAAGGCTGAATTAATTGCCGGTTTGGACCCTGCCGAAAGAAACAGGCCTTTGGCCTCTTCATCGAATTGTTCGAGTACCGCATGTAATGCACGACTACCGATCGCTGCCGAAAAGAGCACCTGCCCCACCTCCCCTTTTTGTGCAAGAATCTCCTGGCCTCCTTGCAATAACGCCTGATGGTCAATCCCGAAAAGCGTCTCGAAAAGCTCGCGTGTCACACCCTGGAGGAAGGGGATCAACGCTTGTTCATCAATGAACTCACCCTCCCGGGTCAATAAGGTATTTTTTCGCCCCTTACGCCGCAATAATGTGAGCTCAAGCCCGTCCGCATTGCCCAAACGTCCACTCACTCGAAGCTTGCCATGGGGATGCAGGAAATTATCCAGGGTACGCTCTTCGATACCATACAACAGGGCCTTTAGGCCGCGTAAAGCCGAGCTTTTCCCCGCTTCATTGGGGCCATAGACGATGTGAAATCCGCAGCTGTCGGCAACTGCTCGATGCCTTACACCACCGCCAGCATCCATGCCGTCGTCTTGATCGAAAACCAATACCCGGTCTGTAAAAGGTCCGAATGCGGCAAGATTCAATTCCAGAATCTTCACGTCCCCTTCCCCACAGAAGTTTCCGTGGACAGTAAACGATTGACCAGAAGCTCCTTGATATCCTCCAGTGACGCTTTGATCTGCTCAGGGCTGGTCGGATTATTGGCATTCTCGCCATGCAAAAGCTCAGCGGGAAGTTTCTGACGCAGTGCAAACACTTCATTGCTCAGCGTATCCAGTGCGGCGGTATCAAATTCCAGGTCCTGGATGGCATGCAGCAGACCGCCCAAAGCGTCATCACGCAGCAGCGCCTCATCAGCCAAAACAGCTGGACTCGTTTGCATGGAAACCTTCTCCAGCCAAACCCCGGCACCACCAAGGCCGTTGGCCAGGGCACGATATTCCTGGATCCAATGTTCCCTCATCGCATGCAATTTCGCGTGGGCAGAGCAACTCCCATGCAGAGCCAGACGCACAGCGACGGGTCGCCCTTCAGCGGCATCCAATACCGTTTGCAGCCCTTCACGTACCTGCTCGTAAATCGCTTCGACAGTCGCGCTGGCCGTAACATCGAGCGCACACAAAGACCAGCGCATCAGATCTAGGTCACGGTGCTCGACCCCGACAACTTCCCGGTCTTCAACGGTCACGACGGTACATCCTTTGGGTCCCGTTTCACGGATGTGCCGGCCCTGGATATTACCGGGAAATACAATCCATGGATCCTGGCTCACCACCTCACGTGTATGGATATGACCCAGAGCCCAATACTGGTAGCCTTTGCAGCGCAAACCATCCACCGTGCAGGGTGCGTAAGCATCATGACCGGGTTTGCCGTTCAGGCAAGTGTGCAGCAAACCGATATTGAAGTAGTGAGGATCCCCTGGTGGATAGGCCTGCGAAAGATCCGCTGTTACGTCCCGGGTGACAAAACTCTGCCCGTGGATAGCCACATTCAAATCTTGCAGAACAACCCGCTCCGGAGCCTTGGAGGCAAACAGCGTGACATTGTCTGGCAGCCGTAAATACCGGGTCATATGGCTCGCTGCGTCATGGTTGCCCGCCACCATAAAGACCCGAATACCGGCCTCACACAACCGCCCCATCCGCTGCATAAAATACAGACCGGTGTTGTAGTCTTTCCAATCACCATCGTAAAGATCACCGGCCAACAAGACAAAAGCAACCTCTTCATCCAGAGCCAGTTCGATCAGGTTATCAAAGGCGCGGCGGGTAGCGCCACGAATTTCCTCGATCGGTGCACCCTCATAACGCTCCAGGCCATGCTGCGCACTATCGAGGTGGATATCAGCAGCGTGGAGGAATTTCATGGTAATGGAGTGTGGTGAGCACTGGAAACACATCCGGACATCCAACCCCATCGAGAGCGCATTTGCCACCGTGCGGCACCGAACGAAAAGACCAGGGCCTGCCTTGGCCGCAAGACCGCCCTGGCCATAACCTTTCGCCTGATGATGTCCGCAAAGAAGAAATAGCGCAAACGCAATGGTGCTTTTTGCCTGCA
>CAYQAP010000039.1:0-23375 GCA_964415515.1 uncultured Gammaproteobacteria bacterium
GCTGAAATTGATCCAACACGCGTGATGCGTCCTGCCGGCACCCGCCTGTTCAGTGGTGACCGGGCGACTCTGGTGCAGTTGGGTGAAAAACTGTTCAACGATCCAAAGCTGAGTAGCAACGGTCTCTCTTGTAGTTCCTGTCACAATGATCAGGAGTTCTACAACAGTACTTTTGCCAAGGCCTATCCACACTTTGTTCAGATGACAAAAGACAAGGCGGGTGTCACTGCCGTAAGTGCTGACGAAATGGTGCAGTTCTGTTTGGTGGCACCGATGGAGAGCAAAACGCTTCCCTGGAACTCCCGTGAACTGGCTGCATTGACGGCATTTGTAGAGAAAGAACAGAAAGTATTCATGAAAAAAACCCGCAGCTAGCGGAATGATGAATCCTTGTGCCGCAAAGAACCCTTGTGCTGCAAAAAATCCATGCACTGCGAAAAAAACCTGAGCAACTACCTCAATATGAGGTAACAGTTTGAATGGTCTATCGGGCTGCCTCACGGCGGCCCCATGATCCAGCCGTCAGGACCCGACATAAGAGACGGTCCAAGAATAGAGAAACTGTTGCGGAAAAGCCCTTTTGAGGCCGGTTTTGCCGGAGTAACAAACCGGTTGATCCCTATTCTCGGACCGCCTCCCAGGTTCTGAGCCAATTTGAGTAAACCGTATTATGGACAGCCACCCCGACAACAACGTTTCAACTTCATTATGGCTGTATTTCCTACTGGTATTGATGGTTAGTCTGTTACCACTTGACAGTGCCAGGAGTGATTTTCTGCAGCAGCACTGGCAATACCCTATCAGTGCCCAGGGCCCACCCCCCGCGCATTTTTCAACACTGGAAAGTGATCTTACGCCTGCCGCCTGTGGCAGCTGTCATCAGCAGCAACTTGAGGACTGGAGTGGTGCCCGACACAGCAAGGCGATGGGACCGGGAGTTATGGGACAGCTGGTCGATATGCTACCGGGTGATCCAGGCACAGTCACTTTGTGCCAGCAATGTCACGCTCCACTGGCAGAACAACAGCCAAACAGCTCGATATCGAATCCCGAACTGCGTTCTCAAGGGATGGTTTGTGCCGCCTGCCACCTGCGCAAAAGGCAGGTTTTTGGCCCCCCAGCCAGCACGGCATCCCGGGTCTCTTCCGAGGTCAAGGCACCCCACAATGGATTCACTCCACGTCAGGAATTTACCCGTTCTGAATTCTGTGCCGGTTGCCATCAATTTGGTCCGGATGGTTTTGCTAGCAATGGTAAGTTACTGGAGAATACCTACGAAGAGTGGAAAGCAAGCCCCTACGCGGCAGAGAACATCCAGTGCCAGACTTGCCACATGCCGGACCGACGCCACCTGTGGCGTGGTATCCATGACCCGGAGATGGTAAAAAACGGCATAACGATAGAAGTTAAAATACCTGCTGGCGGTTTTGCTTTGAGCGAGCAACAGCTCAGCATACCGATCGCGGTGAGCAACAGCGGAACCGGACACCGTTTTCCTACTTACGTAACCCCCAAGGTCTATATTAACGCCCAGTTGATCGGTCCTGCTGGTCAGCCAATGACCGATAGTTTTCGCCAGGCGATCATTGGTCGTGATATCACCATGGATCTATCCCGGGAGTTATACGATACCCGAATCGCTCCGGGGGAGACCTTCGAAGTGGACTACCAGTATGCAATCCCACCTGCGGGCAGCAAGCTACGGGTTTGGATCGAAGTCGATCCCGACAACTTTTATCGGCGTTTTTTCAAAATAATGCTGGCCTCGAACGGACCCCAAAAAGGGCGCATACAGTTGCAAAAAGCCTACCAAGAGAGCCGCATTTCCCCCTTTCTGATCTACGATAAAGAATTTGTATTAGCGATACGATGACACACAGCACGACAGCTCGACAACCCGTAAACTTGCCATTGATCACTGCGATCCTGGTTGGCTCTGGATTGTTGTTGCGGGTGTGGCAAATCTCTGGAGCAAGGCAATCACTGCTGTTGATGATTGCCCTACTGCTGGGGTTTACCCTGTACTCGGCTGCCTTCAGCTTTGCCGGCACCTACCGCGCCTTCCTGGTCAAAAGGCAAACGCAGGGGGTACAGGCACATCTATTGATGCTGGCCATTGCCTCAATACTGTTCGCTCCGCTACTGGCGAAAGGTGAGTTGTTTGGGCAGGCGCTGAATGGCGCCAACGCCCCGGTCGCATTGATGTTGGTGGTGGGTGCATTCCTGTTCGGTATCGGGATGCAACTCGGTGACGGCTGTGCTTCTGGCACCCTGTATACCGTTGGTGGAGGCAACCGGCGCATGCTGGTGACCCTGCTTGGATTTGTGGCGGGTTCGTTGATCGGTACCCTGCACCTGCCCTTCTGGTGGCGTCAACCCAGTTGGGGCGCCATCACCGTGCCTCAACTCACCGGCGGTTGGCAGTCTGCCCTGGTACTGCAGTTGCTCTTTCTACTGCTGCTTTCTGTGCTGTTATCCCGGATTACACGGCACAGCGATACAGCATTCGGCGCGAGCAATTTTCGACTGTTGGGCGGACCTTGGCCGCTATGGTTCGGCGCATTGATGTTGGCACTGCTGAATCTGGCCACCCTGCTGACTGCGGGACATCCCTGGTCGATTGCCTGGGGGTATACCCTGTGGGGTGGGCAAGCAGCTCAGGCACTCGGCTTCGACCTTGGGTCTACCCCGTTTTGGGGTTCGGGATTTCCGGCCAATGCACTGCGCAACAGTCTGTTGCAGGACACCACCTCGCTGATGAATATTGGTATTATTCTCGGAGCCACGCTGGCGGCCACACTGGCGCGGCGATTTATCCCACCCCATACCCGGGACCTGCGGCAAACCCTGTCCGCTTTGTTCGGTGGACTACTGATGGGATATGGGGCCCGTCTTGCTTTTGGTTGCAATATCGGCTCCTTTTTCAGTGGTGTCAGCTCCTTTAGTCTACATGGCTGGTTGTGGATTGCTGCAGCACTGCCAGGTACCTGGGTCGGCATTCAGTTGCGCCCTTGGTTTAACATGAGAAATCGTTAATGTATTGGTTACTGATACTGGTGCTTTTGTTGCCGTCTGCGCAGCTAGCTGCCGATCAAGTGACCATCCCTGCCGGACCCTTTATTATGGGAAGTGACCCGACCGAGCGGGAACTGGGTTATCAACTGGATGAGGCAAGAGGTAGTAATTTTGCCCGCCAATACAACTGGTTTGAGAATGAGACCCGCCGCACACCTACGCTACCCACATACCGTATCGATCGTACCCAGGTTACCCAGTCACAATACCGGCGGTTCATTACGGCCACTCACCATCCCCAACCGGATGTTGATGCCAAAACCTGGGCCAGCTATCGGCTGATCCACCCCTATCGTACTGCACAACGTTACAGCTGGCATCAAGGCCAGCCACCTGTCGGTCGAAAATTACATCCAGTAGTGCTGGTGACTGCCGCCGATGCTGAGGCATTCTGTTCCTGGCGTGGTACGACCGAAGGCAAACAATTGCAGCTGCCTAGCGAAGCCGAATGGGAAAAAGCAGCCCGTGGTCGCCACGGGCGAATCTTTCCATGGGGAGATCAGTTTGATCCAAAACGGCTCAACAGCGATGATGATGGACCTGGTGGTACCGAGCCCGTAGCCAGCAGACCGGGGGGAATCAGCCCTTATGGTGTCGCCGATATGGCCGGGCAGGTCTTTGAGTGGACCCGAACACGTTGCCCGGATGATCCGTTGAAACGAATTGTCAAGGGCGGCTCCTGGGATGATTACCCCGGGGTCACCCGCGCCGCTGCCCACCATTGTCGACCGGCTACTTTGAAGCATGTATTGATCGGTTTTCGTTGCGTGGAAGAGGCATTAAAAACCACTTTGCAGCCATGAAATCAGTGTTTTGTAAAAAATCGATTATCGTTGTATGGCATAAGTAAAATCATGACTTACGCAAGATAAGGAGATTCACTATGTATCGTATCCTAGTTACCGCGCTGCTACTTTCTGCACCCATAGGGGCACTGCATGCTGCCGACCCTACTGTGATTGAACTCAATCAAGTGCCCTGCCAATTTCTGGAAAGCGAAAATGGCGTCAATCGTGGGTACCGCTCGCAAAGTGCCAGCGACTGTGAAGCAATCAACGCGCGGACCGGCGCACAACGTCTGCAACAAGCGAAAGTCCTGAAACTCAAGCCGGGGCACTACATCTTTCGGGTCCGCAACAAAAATGTCCCCTATGAACTGGGCTTCTGGCTGCGTGGTGATGGACTGCTCAATCGTGTCAGGCTGCCCAGCGTCTTTGGTGGAGGAATCACCCTGGGTAAGAACCAGGACTATGCGATTGATTTAAAGCCCGGCGAATACATCTATTCCTGCCCCCTCAACCCAACCCCCAACTACAAGCTGATCGTCAGCAAAGGATAAAATATCATGCATCGATTCAAACAACTCAGCCTGATGTCGCTACTGCTGTTATCGTTAGGTCTGCAAGCTGCTCCGCTTTCTGGAACGCAAGTGATCCCGACCGACTACGGGTTCTCTGAATTGACTTCAAGGCTGCAGCAGGCCATTGTCGACAACAAAATGGGGCTGGTGACCCAGGCCAGTGCCAGTCGGGGAGCGGCTAGTAGAGGCATCAAAATTCCCGGAAACATGGTGCTTGGGGTATACCGAAATGACTTTGCTGTACGGATGTTGAAAGCGAGCGTGAAGTCTGGCATAGAAGCTCCGATTCGTTTCTACATAACCGAAAATCCAGATAGCACCGCAACCTTGAGCTATCGAAAACCCAGCACGGTATTTGCCCCCTATAACAATCAGGATCTCGATCAAATGGCCAAGGAACTGGATCTTATCTTCACCCGCATAGCCGTCCAGGCGACTCGGTAGGCTGTTACCACAGACAGGAGCAGACCGACCAATTTCTATTTACAAAAAAAGTAACTCAGGGATTCTTCCGCGTAACCATGGGGCAAGCCTGGGTTCCACTGCTCTCGCATCCAGTACTACAGCCCTCGCCATCTTCCCGGACGGGTCCGGATTCAGGGTGGCGACGGCTGAATTCACGGGCCAGGAATTGCACGATTACCCAGCAAAACAATAAGGTCGGCATCGCCAGTATCGCGATGAGATAAGTGCGCATCTGAATCCTAACCTGCTCCGCTACCGAGGCCAGCAAAGCCCATGAAGGCCAGCGATAGCATTCCAGCGAGCAAAAGGCTTAAGGCTGCGCCCTGGGTTATGGTGGGCACATTGACCAAATCAAGTTTTTCCCGAAGTGCGGCCATCAGTACAATCGCCAGGGTAAAACCAACGCCGGCACCAAGACTGAAGCTTATTGACTGGGCAAAATTGTATTCTCGGAAAGTTTGAAATAATGCAAGACCAAGTATCGCACAGTTGGTGGTAATTAATGGGAGGTAAATTCCCATAGCCCGGAATAAAGCAGGGCTGAATTTTTTCATAAGCATCTCCACCAACTGTACGGCAGATGCGATAACAGCAATATAGCTGATGAGCCGGAGATATTCGATGCCAAGTTTGACCAGTATCAGATTCAGGACATAGGCACACAACGAGCTGACCAGCATCACCAGAGCCGTAGCCAGGCCCATCGGGAAGGCAGTGCTGAGCTTTCCGGAAACGCCTAGAAAGGGGCACAGGCCGAGGAACATCGCCAGTACAATATTATTGGCCAGTACGGTGTTGAGAAATATTCCACTCAAGGACTCAGTGCCCATGGCCGCATCCTCCTTCAATGATCTGTACTGCGCCCTTGCGTTCGCGTAACCAGGAAAATAACAGCAGCCAGGCACCGAGCACAAAAAAGCCTCCGGGTGGCAGAATCATGATGACCCAGGGTTGAAACTGTGGGCCAAGCAAATCGAATCCCAGTAGTGAACCATTCCCGAGCAATTCACGCACAGCCCCGATGCACACCAGGGCAATGGTAAAGCCGCTACCCATCCCCAGGCCATTGACCATGGACGGCAGCAACTTGTTGCGCGAAGCGAAACTTTCTGCCTGACCAAGAATGATACAGTTCACCACAATCAGCTGGATGAAGGCACCCAGTGCATTGTACAGATCCAGGCTGATGGCCTGAATCGTGTAGTCCACCATGGTCACAAAGGTTGCAATAATGACAATATAAGTGGCAATTCGTACCTGTTTGGGGATGGCTTTTCGCAGCAGGGAAATCAGCGCACCGGAAGCGACCAGTACAAACAGCGTCGCCAGCCCCATGGCCAGAGCATTGATAACCGAATTGCTGACCGCCAGTACCGGACACATGCCCAGGACCATGACGAAGACCGGATTATCTTTCCAGACGCCACGCTTTAGCAGATCCATCATCTGACTGCTCTTCTGCCCTGGTTTGGTGGTCAGGGTTGTCATGGCCTGGCTCCCTTGCGCAAGGTCTCAATAAAATGATTGAGACGTGGCAAGATGGCCTGAGAACGGCTGTTCAGCATTCTGCCGACAGCTTTGGACGAGATAGTGGCCCCGGAAATGGCATCGATCTGCCAGGGTTGGGTTTTGCTGCCATGCTTGACGGTGACGATCTTATGGGCCAGCTGTTGTTGGTCTGTACTTAGGCTGGCATCCAGGGCTGTGAAATTTTGTTGGAAGTCAGGATCGAAAGAGATCCGGTCACCCAGCCCCGGAGTTTCTGCCATTTTTAGGACTTTGATGCCGGTAATACAAGCACAGGATGACCGATAACCATAGAGAATACGTACGGTATCCTGATAGCCCTGGGCGGCAGCTTCAATGGCGACACCACGTAACTGACCCTGAGCATCGTAACCGGCATAGATGGCTTCTCCCTGAGCACCCTGTTGTTCTGCAGGGAGTAGGCCCTGGTCGCTCAAGAGAAAATTACGCTGCCTGGTGGCCCCCGGGATGACCTTGAAAATAGCTTTTTCGATGGCCTCACGCTTGTTTTTTTCAATCAGTGGTTTGGTGTATTGAAAGACCAGCACCACCAGCAGTCCGGATATCATGCCAGTCAGGGTCAGGGCCAGCAACAGCTTGAAGCTGCTGGCTGGTGCAGGAGTTTTCTGATCGGAGTTCGGTGTTGAAGGGCGATTGCTCATGGTGTGCGTCGCCTGCGATTCTTGTGCTCACCGTAGATCCGTGGCTGGGTGACGGCCGCGATCAGCGGTGCTGAGGCATTGGTAATCAGGATCGCGTACATGATGCCTTCATTGAGGGCACTGAACTGTCGAATAATGACTGTCAGGGAGCCGATCAACAGGCCGTATAGCCAAACTCCACGAGGGGTCAAAGGGGAGCCGACCATGTCAGTGGCCATGAACAAGGCACCGAGCATCATGCCACCGGAGAACAATACAAAGCTGGGAGCCGGGTAAACTTGAGGGTCAAAGGCGTAGTGCAGTGGGGCACTGACCAGCAGTGCGCCAGCAAAAACACCGGCCGAAATACGCCAATCCATCATTTTGCGTAGTGCCAACCAGGCCCCACAGACCAGGATCAGTAGTGCCGAAGTTTCACCAGCCGAACCAGTGGTCAGGCCCAGGAACAGGTCAGCACCACTGCTGGCAATATGTTGAAATTTTTGCAATGCCAGCGGTGTTGCCCCGGTAAAGCCATCGATGCCGAGCTGTTGACTCCACTGGGCGGTATCGACCGGACGCAGCAGAGGCCAGGTCAGGCTGGAAGGGATGAATTCGAGAAAACGTCCCTTAGCCAGTGCGGGGGTCCAGGTGGTGATGGCGACTGGAAAGGCTGCCTGGACAAAGGCCCGGCCGATCAGGGCCGGATTAAAGACATTGCAGCCAAGGCCTCCGAACAAGGCTTTTCCCAGGGAGATGGCGATGAATCCGGCAACCGCAGCCATCCACAGGGGAAATCCGGGAGGCAGGGTCAGGGCCAGCAGCAGACCAGTAATCACAGTGCTGAAATCCCGAATGCTGTCACTGCGCTGCAGCAGGCGGTCAAACAACAATTCGGTCAGTAGACAACTGCCGGTGACCACCAGTAACAACGCCAGTGCGCTGATGCCGAACAGGAAGATTGCATAGGCACAGATGGGTAGCAGCGCGTACACGACATTGCGCATAATCACCTCGACTGACGGGGTGTCGTGGATATGCGGCGAAGTGTTGATCTCGATTTTGCGGTTGCTGTCCATGGGGACCGTACTTAGGCGACTTGCCGGGTCTGTTCCCGATTGATCGTCTTGGCAATCCGGAAATATTGCACCAAGGGAATATTTGCCGGACAGACATAGCTGCAGCAGCCACATTCTATGCAGTCATTGAGGTGGTAGCGTGTGGCCATGGCCTCATACTGTCGTTTGCCGGCCAGCAGCCCCAATTCACTGGGATTGAGCATAACCGGGCAGGCGTTCAGGCATCGACCACAGCGAATGCAGGGCATGACGACATGCGGGGCCTGTTCCAGAGCATCCTTGGCGAACACCAACACGCCGGAAGTGCCCTTGGTGATCGGGACATCAAGTGAGGCAACCGCCGCTCCCATCATTGGACCACCGAGTATGATCTGTTCGCGGTGCGTTTTAATGCCCAATTGATGCAGGACAAAGCGCAATGGTGTGCCCAGGGGGATATTGTAGTTCCCCGGCTTTTTTACGCCGCTGCCGGTGATAGTGACGACCCGCTCGATCAGTCCCTGACCCAGGGGCAACAGCTCACCCAAAGCGGCCAGAGTACCGGTATTGCTGATCATCAGCCCCACCTGGGAGGGCAGGCCACCTGAAGGAATTTCAACTCCCAGCAAGGATTTAACCAGCATTTTTTCTGCACCTTGTGGATATTTGGCTTCAATCTCCGTGACTTCGATTAGATCATCAGGGCGCAGGTGTTCACGGATGATTCTGACAGCATCAAGTTTATTGTCTTCAATGCCGATTACAGCGCGTTCAGCACCGATCGCCTTTCTAACCAGGCGAATACCCGCCAGCAGCTGCTCGGGGCGCTCCAGCATGACCCGGTGGTCAGTGGTCAGATACGGTTCACATTCGCTGCCGTTCACAACCAGTGTGTGAATGTTGTGCTCTGGTGGCACTTTGAATTTGACATGGGAAGGAAAGGCAGCACCACCGAGACCGGCCATCCCGCAGTCCTGTGTTGCCTGGACCAGTTGACCGGCATTAAGGTGTTGCAGGTCAACACGTTGACTGCGCATTACCTCCTGGGTATCTCCTTGATAAACCTTGATCAGAATAGCCGGCGCTCGGGGACCCCTGGCGGTTGGCATCAAATCGATGGTTTTGACCACACCGGTAGCCGGTGCGTGGATGGGGACCGACATAAAGCCATCGGCGTGGGCGATGACCTGGCCTCGAACGACTTCCTGACCCAACTTGACCTGGGGGATAGCCGGTGCGCCGATATGCTGTGACAGAGGTACCACCAGCTCAGGGGCAAACGGGAAACGACGGATAGGCTGGTTACAGGTGGTCTGTTTGTTGTCCGGTGGATGGATGCCGTGACGGATGGTGCGTCGGCGAAAAAGAGATAACAATGCCATGCCTAGGACCGACCGTACCGTCTTTTGCTACAGGGTCACTGCAGAGGCCAGAATAGCATGACATCCCACAGTATTCATTGATATTTTTCCGCTCTTTTCATCAACTTATCGAGGTTTTTTTCGTCAGGATTACAGGGAGTGCCTGGATGCAGGCAGCTAGCAGTGCATTTTTCCGCCGCCTTGACGATATCCAGAAAACTACCACCTTTTGGATTAATAACGATGGCCTGCTGGTTGTCATTATAAGCGAACATTCCAGGATTGATTTCAGTACATTCATCACAAGTGGTACATTCTGGAGTATCGATCCACACCGGTTCATAACTGCTGGGTGCCGCACCGTTGCCGTTGGCACCGTTACTGCTTGCAGTTGCCGCAGGAGTTGCTGTGGCGGTGTCAAACCCGTCAAGTAATGACGCGGCACTGCCATTGCTGAGCCCGAGAAGGGCTGAAGCCAGATTTTGTGCCAGATCAATCTTGATCTCATCTCGTAGTGCCTGGGTATCTACCTGTTCGGATTCTCTGCACAGCGATTGTAACTGATGCCAAAATTGCTGGCGCTCCAGGGTTGAACGGACCATGGCTTCAGAGACCAGTACCCGGATTAATTCTTTGCTGCTGTTTACGCCCCAGATATAGGGGAGCTTGCTTTCACGCTCATCGGCCTCCAGCTCAATGAACTCCGCGAGTGGAACCATGGCATCGTTCCAGGTTTTGCGCGGTGCGGTACGAAAGTTTTTGCGAAAACGCCCTTCACTCAGGGCAAAATCTGCGAATGTCAGTGGCAGATCCAGTTGTTTCTGTTTCCCGTCCTCCAGATAGCTGAGTGAATAGCGGACCCAGTCCTCATGCAGTAAGGGATTGCCTTCGAGAGTACTACAGGCTCCCAGAGTAGTCCCGATATCTGGATCAAAGCGGAACAGAGGATAGGCTCTGGATTCAACAGCAAGCCGACTCTGCAGCTCAGCAGCATCGTCGGCCACCCCATGTTCCGGCTGACAGACGGCATAAATATTGAATAATGCCGGTCGACGGCTGTTCAGTCCATCGATAAAACCCTCCAGCAGATGTGTGGTATGGGAAAAAGAACCCTGAAGAACGAAAGCCGTACGATGGGCCATGGCGATTAGACTCATTTCCTTGCGGATCTCTTGCTTGCCCTGCATGGCCTTCCCGTAGGGGGCCATATCTGCAACCTGACCCATGAAACCAGAGGTACAAGATTGGCCTCCAGTATTGGAATACACTTGGGTATCGAGAACCAGTACCTTGATCGGAGTACCCGACATCAGCGCCCTGGACAGATTCTGAAAACCAATGTCATACATCGCCCCATCCCCACCTACAGAAACCACCGGGGGGCATAGATGCCATTCTTCATCGGTAAAATCTTTCCAGTTGAAGTAATTAAAAAATTCTTCGTATTCTGCCGCATTGTATTTACCATCGAGTTCCAGTCGGGCCTTACGGATGGCCTTGAATCCCTCTGCCATCTTGGCCATATGGCCTTCAAAAATCCCCATAGCCATGGAGGGGGAATCCTGGAATAAATGGTTGGTCCAGGGAAAGGGGTAAGGGTTATAAGGGAATGTTGAGCCCCACACAGAGGTGCAACCGGTGGAATTTACCAAGCCAAGATCAGCTCGGATATTGTTACCATGGCCCACAAGGTAGCAGTTTTTTAGATTGCGCAGTTCGTCCAGAATACCGGTGACCCACTGCAGCCATTCCGCATCCAGTGGTTCGGTGTTATCTTGCTCGAGGCCGCAGGTGAGGGTGCTGAGGGTAAAATCGCCGTCCCGGGCATTATCAATGGTCTCCTGAATCGTGGCCCGGTCACTTAGATCAAGGCCTTGTGCCAGTTTTAGCCGCACATGTGTTTCCAGGCGATTGATCAGGTCGTCCAGATCAGTCAGCAATTTTTTGACCCGAGGTTGCATTAAGGCGGTCGCAGTGGCTGTGAAAAGATGGATGGTGGTTTTTTCACCGCAACCCAGACAGGCACCATCACCGGATACCATTGATGAATAACTGCGTTTGTCAAGCAACAAGGTTTCCAGAGCACCGATCTTTTCATCCAGATCATCAATCCGGATAAATCCTGGATCGGTGGTTGGCAGGTCAAGCCAGAACTCCCAGTCATGCTTGAGTTTGGCAACGGATGCTTCGGTTTGGGGCGCGGCTAGCAGTGCCTTGTCAGCACAGATTTCAACACACTCCATGCAGCCTTTGCAGGTGAAGGGATTGATCGTGATGGAAAACAGTCCACCGCTGCCTTTGCTCTTTTTCTCCCGGCTCAAGTAATACGGCTTTGTGATCGAAAATTCAAAGCCTTTGAGGTGTTGGAGCAGCAGGCCGGTTTCTTCCTCAAGATTGGTGCGAGCGTCGCCAGTAAGTTCTGATTCAGCGAGCATTTTCAAAGCCGCTTCATCGATCAGGGCGCTGACCACCGCATTTTCACCCTGTTGATCGATCAGTTGGCGCAATTTCTTCTCCACCGTACGCACAGCACGTCGTAAATGCAGTGTTGGCCGCCCTTGTTTTTCGATGCGTTCAATGACGGTAGTGAGGACTTCTGCAATTGAATTGACCAGGCCGGGAATTGCACTGTCCGGGCAGACGCTGTAACAGTCGCCACAGGCCGTGCAGTTTTCGGCAATAAAACGAGGGTATTCGAAGCGGATCTGGGTCATATCCCGGTAGATACCAGTGGCTGCCGGCATGATGCTGGCTGCCATAAAAGGATCCGCGAGGTTACTGTCACCTTCGCCATTGCTGTAAAAAGAACCGGTTCGCTCCCAGAATTTGTGAATGTCGGCAACGCTGCCGTCACCTTCAGGCAATTTTTTCAGTGAGAACGGCAACCCTCTGTTATCAGACGGCTTTTTGGATATGGCCAGGTTACGTGGTTTTTCGGTGATTTCCTTGATTTCATCGAAGCCACGTCGTACAACCCGAAGGTTGTCGTCCACCACGGCTTCACCCTTGCTGCCAAATTTGGCTCGAAGTTGATCGGTGATGGCAGCAAACAAGGCTTTCTCACTCAATCCCGCGCGATCACAAATCGGTGAGCCGGCGAAAAAAGCGCCCTGAAAAGCGTTGCCCTGGAGACGAAATTCAAGCTCAGGATTGGTGGCTTCTTCACGGGCGATTTTGAAGCCATCGATATAAAAGACCCGGATTTCATTGTCGATAATGGTTTTGCGAACGTTGGCCGGAAAACTCGCCCAAACCGCAGCCTGGGTTTCCTCTGTGCTTTGAATAATGAAGGTGCCCCCTTTGCTCAATCCTGCCAAGGCATTGGAATGGCTGAACACATTGGGGTCAGGCGACAACACGACGTCAACATAATGGTATTCACAATTAAGACGAATCGGTTCCGGTGCAGCTGACAGATAATAGGTGGTCGGCTGTCCTTTCTTTTCTGAACCGTATTTGGGGTTGGCCTTGATGTCGTAACCGAGCAGGTCGTACAGGGTCATGGCCAGATTCTTCCCGGTGGTGATGGCCCCCCAGCCACCAACAGAGTGCATTCTTACGGTGATGGCTCCAGCAGGCAGCAGATTCGGGTTTTCACTACCACGCAGTGCCAGATCAGCAACAGCGGGATAGGCATCAAGAATATTCTGCAGTCGTATCTCCTCCTGCGGATTTCGTGCCGAACGGCAGAAATCGACCGATAGATAAAAGAAACGCTGATGTTTGCCATCCGGTAACATATTTTCGATGGCAGCGATCAGCCCTTCCGGTTGCAGATCCCGGCTGCCGAGCCCATAGGCCCCAGAGTACAGAGCAGGCATGTTTTTGGCTGAAATGTCGGCATAGCCCGGGAATGGTTTGTCAGTAGTTGTTGCGAGGCTGTTTTCCAGACACTTGCTCAAGCTGGCGCGCACTTCACGCATGACCGGTAGGTCCTCTGCCAAGGGCTGATCGGTACGTTCGAGAACAGCGACTGCTTTGCACCCCTGGAGCAGCTGACCGAGTAAATCCCCGGGGAAAGGGCGGAACAAGGTCAGGTTGACGACGCCAACACGCAGTTTTCGTGTCTCGCGCAAATAATCTGCGACCGCTTCGGCCTGTACCGTCATGCTACCCTGTCCGACGATAAGATATTCTGCGTCTTTGGCCCTGTAGCTGCTGACCCGCGCATAATTGCGACCGGTCAGCTTCTGGTATTCAGCCATAATCTGGTCGGTCAGGGAAACGATGTGATCGAAGAAGTAGGGCCGCTGCGCTGCCACAGCCTGCATGTAGGCATCCTGATTCTGTACCGTGCCCGAGGACATGGGGTTATCGACATCCCACAGCTCAGGAACCCGTCGTCTGGATTCCCCATAGATCATTTTCTGGGCCGGCGTAGGACATTCGATAATGTCATCCGGATGACCAAGAAATTCGTCAATCAACTCACGTTCTGGAACCCGCAATGGCTCAATGAGATGGGTGGTCAGAAAACCATCCTGGGCCACGGCTGCCGGGGTTAGGCTGTATTCTGCCAATTTGCGCCCAATGAGATTCAGGTCAGCAGCTTCCTGGGCACTTCTGGCCATCATCTGGATAAAGCCGGTGTCATCGATGCAATGGTAGTCATCATGAGCGCAGTGCACGTTCAGACTGGCTTTGGTGATGGCACGGCAGCCGATATTAAGGACATAGGGCAGGCGCTTGCCGACTGCAGCGTACAGCGATTCATGCATGAATGCTGCGCCTTGGGCGGAAGTGAAATTAGTGGCCCGCAGACCACTCATCGACATCCCGGCAGTAACCGCAGCCGCCGCATGTTCTGATTCCGGTTCGATGAAGATCAGTGGACGATCACTGGTATTTAGGTGGCCTTTGGCCACTTCTTCGGCCCAGTATTCACCCATCTGTGTTGATGGTGTAATCGGATAGGCACCGGCCGCATCCGCTGCCTCGCGCTCACAGAGAATGACCGCGCTGTTGCCATCGGTGGCCATTTTCTTGCCGGGGTATTTAAAATGATTCACTGCTTTTTTGTTCAACATTTTGTTGCCCCTGTCACTGGTCGGTATGTGGTGTTGTTAGCATCTTGTTCTGAATTTGATGAAGAGTACCTGGAAAATTGTCCGAGAATAGAGAAACTACTACGGAAAAGTCCTTTTTGGTCCATTTTCCCGGACAGCCTCCTAGCCGATAGCCAACGCTTTTTTCCGCAATATCTTTCTGGCTTTGGTGCCCTTGCTGGATTGATTGAGATTGTCCATCCACAGGATAGCCCCGGTGGGGCAGCGTTCGATGGCCAGTCTTGATCCCAGGTCATTTTTTTCATAATTAATGATTGCGAGGTTATTGTCGATGCTAATCAAACCTTCCGGGGCATCCACAACGCACCGCTCACAGGCGGTACAGGCCACTTCACACTCCCGCTCTGCTGCTTCTCCAAAAGCCTGATTTTTGCAGGCCACCCAGAGTCGCTCACTTTCCTTATGAATCGAGAACAAATCTTTGGGGCATACCTCTACACAATCCTTGCAGGCGGTACAGAGATCACCGTCCACGACCGGTAGGCCAAACTGATTTAAGGCTATGGCATCAAAATCACAGACTTCAGCACAGTCACCGAGCCCTAAACAGCCCCAGGCGCAACCTTTACCACCCCCGGAAACCATGGTTGCGGCTCGGCAGGAATGCAGTCCCTGGTAGCGAGCTCTGAATCGAGCAACATGGGCACCACCCGCGCAGGCCAGGCGGGCCAACTCTTTTTCACGATTACCCAGTTCGACCCCGAGAAAATTGGCAATAATCTCATTTTGAGGATTGGGGTTGACAGTACATTGAGCCGGGGCAATTTCCCCATTAACCAGTTTCTCCGCAAATGGCCGGCAACCAGGCACCCCACAAGCGCCACAGTTGGAGTGTGGTAGCATGCCCTCTACTTCATCAATACGCGGGTCCTGATAGACAAATAGCCACTTGTTGGCCATAGCCAGTAGACTGGCCAGTAGCAGCCCCAGCAAGGCCATAAACCCGGCAGCGATGGAAATTTCCTGTATACCCATTGTCATCACCCTTCTGTTGTTGATATATGGAATGCATATTCAGCACAGAATACCGATCGCGGATATCCCTCTGATCCAAGTCTAACCTTGTAAATAGCTATGGAAACAGCCTCTGGAACCAATTCAATTTATAGGTAAAACTTATGATTAAATGCCATATGATTTACTATTTCTGAGCATTAGGTTGCATATCCCCTGTGGTTGGGGGTTTGTTGTTGGTTGCTAGTGTTGCCGGGTGAGTTGCTCAGATGCAACACTTTAACCGGCAAATAAAATATGATTTTATCAATTACTTTCATATAGATATGTACTTTATATCGATTCATAAAACCATGATTATGGCTCTGTTGATCGTGCTCTTGAGTGCTTGCCAACCGGCCTCGACTTCGGGTGAACTCTGGAAATTTTCTGGTTCTAGTATGGGGACCTCTTACCAGGTCACCGTCCGGGGGGTTGTTCCTGCAGCGAGCCTTAAGCAGATGGAGCAGGACATTAAAAAAACCATTGACACCGTTGACGCACATATGTCGACCTATAAACCGGATTCAGAGCTGTCGGTAATCAATCGCAACCGCACCACTGCCTGGCAGCCGGTTTCAGCTGCTTTGCGTAAAGTTCTCACTACGGCACAACAGATCAGTCGGCTGTCTGCCGGGGCGTTTGATATCACAGTGGCACCCCTGGTCAACTTGTGGGGGTTTGGCCCTGCAGCTCGCCCGAAAACGCTGCCGACCCAGCATCAGATCACAGAATTATTACGCTCAACCGGCTATCGATACCTGCGCTTGCAGGCACAGCCGCCGGCCGTAGCCAAACGGCTACCTGCTTTGCGGCTCGACTTGTCTGCGATAGCAAAAGGCTTCGCCGTCGATCAAGTTGCAGACTATCTACAAAATCTGGGGTGGAAGAATTTTCTGGTCGAAATCGGCGGTGAAGTTCGTGGCAGTGGCACCAAGTCACAGGGAAAGCCCTGGCAGGTGGCGATAGAAATGCCGGTATCGGGCCAACGTACCATCAATCGTGTCATAGCCCTGCGCAACCGGGCATTGGCGACCTCGGGGGATTACAGAAATTACTTTGAAAAAAATGGGGTGCGTTACTCACATACTATCAATCCCACTACGGGTTTTCCCATACGGCATGCACTGGCTTCGGTATCGGTATTGGCAACAAACACCATGCTAGCAGACGGCCTGGCCACTGCATTGATGGTCATGGGACCGGACCGAGGCTATGTCTTGGCAACGAACCAAGGCATTGCTGCCCGTTTCCTGGTTCGCCAAGGCAAGCAGTTTGCAGTCAAAACAACTGCAGCCTGGAAACAGTATCTACGTAGCCGATCAGGGTCGTAGCCAATCACGGCTGCTACGGGCTCCCACGTGGGTTCCTGCGACGCAGCTTATGACTGACATGGTGGATAACCACGGCAATCCAGACCACTGCATAGACGATCAGGATCGTGTGCAAACTACCCGGGTCGTTGAACCACAGATACCACAAGAGTGCCAGGCTGGCAATCACCTGGGTAGCCAGGCCGGTACCGATAATGCGCAGATCAGCACCGGTTTTATCTCGTAATCGCCAATTGGCAACAGACACTGTAATGGTGACCAGCAAGAAAGTCAGGCTGGAAAAAGACACAATCAATTCAAGGTTGCCAGCAATAATCAGGGTAATGGCAAGCCCAGCGAGCATACTGGTGGCCAGCCAGGGTAAGCCCTGCCAGCTTTTCAGAGCCAGTAGCTTGGGCATTCTCCTTGCATCTGCCATATTTGAGACCATCCCGGAGGTTTGTAATAAAGTGAGATGAATGGCAGAAGTCGTAGCCATAATAGCGATCAGGGAGACTACAACCCGACCGGTTTCTCCAAGTGCAGGCTCCATCGCCAGGGCCACAGCATATTCTTTGGCGGTGATCAACTGCGGTACCTCAACGCTGCCTATGACCACAATAGACAACAGGATATAAACCAGGGTAACGAAGCCGATGCTGAGGTAGGTGGCCCGTGGCAGGTTGAAATGTAGATTGCTGGTTTCATCCGCCGCTGCAGCAATTCGCTGAAACCCTTCGTAGGCGATAAAGATGAGGGCACTGGCGACTATGATCGATCCGTAGCCACGTGCAGGTACCGCGGTCAAACGATCTACCGATGTGCTAGAAAACCCCTGCGCAATCAATATCAGAAGTAGCAGGAACTTCAATCCTGTGAGCAGACCGTAAGAGCGGCCACGAGGTTTTACATTGCGCAGGTGAACGAACACAGACAGCAGTAATATCGCAATGGAAAGCACCTGTCTCAACTGTGGGTTTTGGGCATGATGGAGTAATTCAGCAGCGTAGGCACCGAAGGTAAAGGCATACAAAGTCAAGGTGCCGATGAAGGCGAGTACCACATTCCAGCCGGCAATAATGCCGGCTAATGGGTGTTGAGGAAAGGCAAGTGTCTGATACCCCAGGCCAGGGTCGTTACGAAAACGCAGTGCCAGACAAACATAGGAATACCCGGAAAAAGCGGCGATCAACCCACCCAGCAACAAAGCGACGGGTATGCCGGGACCGGCGACCTCGACCGCCATTCCGAGGACAGTAAAAATACCACCACCAACCATGCTGCCAACCCCTAAAGCGCACAGTTCTTTGAGGCCCAGTCGTTGATTTGTGGTTTTCATTATTCGACGCTCTTAAGAACGGTGGCCGGCCAGGTTGCAAGAGGTCAGGGTCGCCGCTTACTGGTAATAGTAATCGTAGCGATTGAGCAGGTCATTGGTGAACGCCCAGGCCTCATTATAGGAAAGGCCACTGTCCTTGGGGATGACCACCCGAATATAGATATCTTTTGGATGTTGCTGTTTGTAACGGTCAAGATACTGATTCAGAGATTGAGGGCTCAGGTTTTTGTAGCTGACCTCATCCGCGAGGCGAGCCTGCAAAAGGTTCTGTCCATTTTTTTTGAAATAGCGAACCTCGATCACAAAGCGGCCCTCTGGGCTGCGTGCTGGACGGATCAGTTGCTGATATTTTTCCTCCAGTGTTCCGTACTTGTTGGTGATGGAGGAAATTTTCTGCTTGCTGGCAAGGAGACGATTCTTCGATTCGTGTAAGGTCTGATTTTGTCGCTCAAAGGCCAGATTGAGGCTCGACAGCTGTTGCTGCAAGCGGTCATATTTCTGATTCAGGAGATTTTTCTGCTGTTCAAGTTGTGTGGTGTGTTGTTGTTGCTGATCCAGTTGCTGCTGCAATTCCAGTTTGGCTGCCAGTAGCAGTTGTTGGCGTACGGTCAGCTTTTTGTTGCGATTCTGACTGGCAGCCCGCTGTTGATGCAGCTTCGCCAGTTCCGCCCGGGTTTGTTGCAGGTCTGTCTGTAGCTGGGCTGTTTCCCGAGCCGCCTGTTCTTGAGTCGTTTGCAAAGTGTCCTGCAACTGTTTATTTTTTTGTCGGTTAGTTATCGCTTGTTGCTTGAAGTCTTTGATTTGACGGGCCATCGCCTCAAGTTGAGTTCCCATGCGTTCGCGCAGAGCAGTTAGCGCCAGTATGTCGACTTGCAATGCCTCGAGTTTGCGGGTTTTCTCGTCCAGCGTTTTTGTGGTCTGATTTTTATCGGTGACAGTTTGCAGTAACTTCGAGCGCAGGTTGGCAATTTCCCGGCCCATGACCTCAAGTTTATTATTGAGCGTGTTTTTCTGCCGACTGCTTAGCTGGGCCTCCGCCATCGCTTTACGCTCAGACTCCATGGTGGTTTGCAGCTGTTTTACCAGATTATCATTCTTTACCAGGATGACCACCAGTGCGAGCAGGAAAATCATCACAATGACCGACATAATGTCGGTGAAAGAAGGCCATACACTGCTGTCTTGTGAGTCCTGGAAACGATTGACTCGAAGGTCTACAAAGCCGCCATCCTGATTCATTCCTGCTCCTCATGGAGGCGAAATCCCTGGCGTAGTATTTCACTGATGTTGTCGAGACGATTACCCTGCACGGCGAGATGTTGGTCAAGATTCTGGGCCAGATGATCGAGATGGGATGCCGTTTTTTCAAAGGCCTGCTGGGATGCATCGATGCGTTGAAGTAGCGCAGTTGCACCTCGTAAAAGGTCAGAAAAGTCCTTCATAACCGTTTCAGCCTTGGCCTGGAATCGTGGCAACAGCAGGGTAGAGGTGACAGTTTCAACACGGCTGATCAGATAGGTCTGTATATCCATCAGCTTATGGAAAAAATAGCTGAAAAATATGTAACAGACAATTGCAGTCATGGTGGTCGAGAGTGCGGTCGACATGCCATGTATGATGATGGACAGATCCCCGGTACTGGAGACAGACTGGATCAGGTCTGAGGCACCCAGCAGTGCGATTGAAAGTGAAACAATAGTGCCGAAAACACCGGTTAGTATCAGGCTATTGTTGACAAAACGAGGGAAGCTAAGACGACTGGACTCAGAGGCGACCAGCGTGGAAGCCAGGGCATTGTGGTTAATGGGTGCACGGCGTGCGTGCAGTTCCAGTAGCACCCGATAACGGTTGGCAATGATCGCATCGGGGGTGAGGCCCTGGATCGGTTCAACAACACGCTGCACGTTAGCGATAAATTGATTCAGAGCATCCTCTTCCCGATGGTAGTTCAGCAATAATTGCGATAATCGCCCCATGCCACCGAGAAACAGCAACAGAATGAAACCGTTGATGACCCAGCCAACGACCGTGAGTTGATTTTTCAGATACAGCAGGGATAGAAAATTTCGTTGCCATAGCAGCAGGATAATCACGATCACAAATAGCGTCAGCAGCTGGATCAGAATATTCCTGGAATAATGGCGTCGGGTTGTCAGGACACTCATGGGCATTCCGGTTAATGGCTGTGTGGGTGTATTAAACGTATATTGGGTTATAGCCGCAAGGGTTTTGGCCGAGTTAATTGAGATTAAACCGGATTGAACCACAGTATCGGGCTTGCGTCGACACCAGGGGATTCTACGCTTTGCTAGTAAATACGTGTGCAGGATTGGATGCAGAAACTCTAAACACGCACGAAAGCCTTGTGGGGACTGGCCTCACTGATCGGAACAGCTCAGGAAGGGCGCACATCAGGGCACACATTTGAAAGTTCCCGGTCTGGTGTGACTTGGTTCTTTTGGTGTCAGCCATGGTTGTTTGACTCATATTTCATACACCACACCCGTTCAGTGTCCCAAAGCCCTGCAGGAGCTTCAGGCTCGCCTTGGGCGCAGTGCCCCGGATTGGGGTGGTCGATCCGCTGAAACTGCCTGCAGGCTCCACAGGTAGCCCTGTAGTCGGGTTCAGGTGGGGGTGGGATTTGTCTTGTCTGCTCCAGGCAGAAGGCCCGCGTTTGCACATCGCTCTGGCACCACACCAGTACATCCGCAATGGTTGCCGGGTCGGTTTCCTCAATATGTTCCAGCCATGCCCGGATGGCCGTTTCTTCTTCTCTTAAAATCCCGGGGACTCTATGCGCTACGTGATGGATGGGTTGCGCTTCATTATGCCAAATGAAATGCCCTGTGCGGAGCCGCATGCAGGGTGTTGTGGGGACTAGGGATCAAAGACCCCCGGTTTGCCCGATTATATGCTTGATGTCTGCGTATGCTTCAACAGGAATTATGAGTTCCTCTTTGACGTTTTTCCCTTTTACGTGTATTTCATCAAATTCTTTTTCTATATGTTTCAGAACACTTGCTTGAAAATATTGTTCTCAGCAAAACTCACATTGTTCACACGGAATGTTATCGAAGATAATATACTTATTATCTTTTTTATATGTATATTGAATCATATTTTCTTTGCAATCTTTATTTCCGCAAAAATGACAAATATGCATATTCTAACCTCCTTCATAAGGGGTCTTGAATTTTGGAGGAGCCGGTATATAAACAGTAACTACAGTCAGAGTGTTCTTCCGTTTTCCGCAAACTACATGGACAGGTTTTCCAGATTTAGTAAAGCCAACAACCAAGCAACTTTGGCCTCTTCCGGTATCAGGATATTGCCCTAGTAGTCTTCCGTTTAGCAGTGCCGTCTCTACTTCAAGCAGTGATAAATTATCATTCTGCCTCCATTGATCCCCGTGCCGAGAAACATAATATTCAAAACTCCTTATTTTTTATCCACTGCTCATCCATCATGGTCTAATATCTTCATCTGTTTGGATATATTCCCACATTTCATTTTGGTGTAGCCATACTGGATCAGCATTTTTCTGAATATACTCGTCAACATTCATTCCGTCTATCGTTGGTGGTCTTTTGACTCTGACCTGCTGTCCATGCATTGAAACCCACATATACTTCGTTTTTCTTTCTGCCTCGGCTTTCTTTCTGGCTCGTTTTACGCTGCGGTGAGTTTCTTTTCGACCGTCTGCTTGATTTTATTGTTGAACGGCTTTGATATTCGATGGGGGAAGGTCCGATGATCTGCCTGTCCTCGTCCAACAAACGGTTCAGATTGTGGTTCGTTCCTCTCACAATCTAACCTTATTCGTTAGGTGTCACTTGTATTGGTTTGGCACGGATCGTTACGATACAACGCTCCGTCTAGATACTTGAATCCTGAGTCACAGGCAGCGGTAACAACTGTGCCGCCTTTGCCAATTTCCTCCGCCAGCTGGAGTGCAGCGACAACGTTTAGGCCCGTTGAAGTTCCAGCGAAAATCCCTTCCTCGCGCGCGAGCCGTCGCGCCATTGTGCGTGCCGCTTGCTCCGGGAGTGCTAGTACGTCAGTTACAACTTCTCGGCTAAATAGTGGCGGTACAAAACCGGCTGCAGTTCCGTCGATGCCATGAGGGCCAGACGCGCCGCCGGATAGGACTGGCGACGAATCGGGCTCTAGCGCCACAATTCTCGCACTTGGCCATTTGGCACGTATCACGGAACCTACCCCCATGATCATGCCGGCGGTTCCCACCGCGCCACAAATCGCGTCGATGGGTTTCTGGATTTGATCGAGGATCTCTTTACCCATCATTTCGTAGCCGGCAGGGGCATGCTGATTGTTGAACTGGTCCAAGTAAATGTACCCACCCCTTTCGACAAGGCCTTTCGCCCGATTGATCATTCGGGGCCACAGGTCCGGAGTAACTACCCCACCGCGACTCGGCTCTACGAGCACAGTTGCACCAAACGCCCGCATCGAATCAAGTTTTTCTCTGGCGTAGGCGTCGGATGAAATGACTGTAAACTTGTATCCTTTCACAGCGCAAACAAACGCTAGGGATGAGCCCGTGCTTCCGCCGGTGCATTCAAGAATCGAAGTCGTCAAATCAATCTGGCCGTCTTCCTCGATACCTTGAACCATGGCGAGTGCCATTCGGTCCTTGTACGATCCCGTCGGATTGACGCCTTCAATCTTCAACCAGATTTCAGCCGAGCCGGATGGCGGTATTCTGCGAAGGCGAACTACAGGCGTGTTACCAATGGTCTCTAGCATGACTTTCTAAGGAACTCCCGGGCTAGTGTGTGACACCTAACGGCCAAGTTGACAGGCATAGTCGCCCTGGCTTTCTGTGATATTGAGTGCGTAATCAGTCCAATTTGCTAGATAGTTTGTGAAAATCTGTCGCGAATGCCTGCTATCTTGATAGCCTATGTATATTTGTATATACAAGCATACCGTTACTTCAACCCTATTCCCCTTGGATTTTTATGTCAACAGTGAATGCCCGCAAAGCCTGCTGGAAGCAATGCGCGACAGCTTGCGCTATCAGCAGTACTCATTACCTTAGCGAGCGGGCGATGTAATCATCCTTGCGATCTTTTAATCCATACCAGGCCTGACACATCCCCCTTACCTTGCCTGGCGAAAGCTAATGATGAAGCTCTTACCAGAAACTCAGTTTA
>CAYQAP010000040.1:0-23074 GCA_964415515.1 uncultured Gammaproteobacteria bacterium
TACAGCTGACCCTTGATACGTACCGAGTGTTGCCCTTTCACATGAGATCTGATACGGTCGGATCAAGTCCAAATCGTGGTTGGCCCCATCTACTTGATCCCAGGAGCAGCGCTATGTCACACCAAGTCGCGGTCATTCAAAAACCTCCCATCCTGCTCGACCGGGAGGCGACCATTGCCGATGCGCTACTGTCGATCCGTGAGGCCGTCGGCCAGGGTGCCTCTCTGCTGGTTTTTCCCGAGGCCTTGATTCCAGGCTATCCGACCTGGGTCTGGCGATTGAAGCCCGGAGGGGATATGGCCTTGTCCGGAGCGCTGCATGCACGCTTGCTGGACAATGCAGTGGATTTGCAGCGTGATCACCTTGAACCCCTGACCAGTGCCGCGGCCGAGCATCAGGTTACCATCGTCTGTGGAATCAATGAAATCGACAGCGCCTTTAGTGGTTCGACACTGTTTAATACGGTCGTCACCATCGGCCCGGACGGCAGCATCCTCAACCGTCATCGCAAGTTAATGCCGACCAACCCGGAACGCATGGTCTGGGGCAACGGCGATGCTTCCGGACTGCGGGTTGTCGATACTCCGGTCGGGCGGATCGGCACTCTACTCTGCTGGGAATGCTATATGCCACTGGCCCGCTATGCCCTATACGCGCAGGCGATGGATCTGTTTATCGCACCGACCTGGGATACAGGAGAAAGCTGGATCGCATCCATGCGGCATATTGCCAAAGAAGGGGGTTGCTGGGTCATCAGTACCGCCACGGCAATGCAAGGTGGTGATATTCCGGAGACCTTCCCGGACCGGGAGCATCTTTTCAGCCAGGAGGAGTGGATCAACGACGGTGATGCTGTGGTGGTGAAACCGATGGGCGGGATTGTTGCTGGCCCGTTACATCGACAAAAAGATATCTTGTATGCCCAAATCGATAGGACACTGGCGCATAAGGCCCGGCGCTCCCTGGATGTAACCGGGCATTATTCACGGCCGGATATTTTCTCCTTTAGTGTAGACCGTCGCCCCAGGGTGCCGGTTACCTTTGCTGACGAGTGAACTCAGTCTTTCCTAACGGCAGGTTCTTAGACTGCTCAAAATGTGGTCACCACAACCCAAATCAGCATAAGTTCTGCAGTGAGTGTGGCGCCACACTGTTCGCCGACAAACAAGAGGCTGAACGACGCTCTTTGACGGTGATGTTCTGCGATCTGGTTGGCTCTACCGCATTGTCCGAGCGCTTTGATCCGGAAGATCTGCAGCGCTTACTCAGTGCCTACCAGGACTGCTGTCGCCTGGCGATTCGTCATTATGAGGGCTATATCGCCCGCTATATGGGCGATGGTCTGCTGGTTTATTTCGGCTATCCGACGGCCCATGAGGACGATGCCAGGCGCTCGGTCAGCGCCGCTCTGGAAATCGTCAGTAAAGTTCCCTCATTGTCCATCCTGCCCGACTGCCAGCCGGCGGTCCGGATCGGTATCGCCACTGGAGACGTGGTGATCGGCGATGTGGTCGGCGAAGGCACTGCCGAGGAGCGTGCTGTGCTGGGCCTGACACCCAATCTGGCCGCCCGCCTGCAGGGTGTTGCAGACAAAAATGAAATCGTAGTCAGTGCGGGCACATTACCGCGTCTGGCGAGTGTTTTCCAAACTCATGATTTAGGCACCTTTTCTCTCAAAGGGATCAGCAGGCCAACCCAGGCCTGGCGGATAGACGGCATTGCCAAACCAGGAACACCAGTACGTACGGTCAGTCCTTTTGTCGGGCGTAAAAAACCGCTGGAGCAACTCGAAAGGGCCTTACAGGCTAGCCTGGAAAATGCTGCCCAAGTCGTCCACCTGAGCGGACAACCCGGTATTGGCAAAACCCGATTCCTGTCTGAGTTTCTATCACACCATGAAGAATATGCCGCCCTGGAATGGACTTGCTCCGCCTTTCACTGCCAAGTGCCACTGCATCCGGTTCCTGAGCATTGGCAACGTACACAGGCCGCAACCGTACCCGCAGGTGAATCTCGGCGCAGAATTCTCTTTGCCGCTATTCTCGATCAGCTGATGATCCAGGCAAAGGCCAAACCATTAATCCTGGTTGTTGAAGACGCGCACTGGATCGACCCGACCACTCGTGAACTGCTGACGAGCTTGCCCCGACTGCTTCGCCATAGCCGGGTGCTGATCATTGTCTCATCTCGACCTTGTGCCGACACCGAACAACTGGCCACCACCATGGGAGGCAACAGACTGGCGCTACAGGCACTGGCAAATGAGGAGGCCAATGCGCTGGTCCTGGCGCTGGTGAATCACTCTGTTTCCCCTGCAGCCTGTGAAAAAATCATTGCCCGTGCCGGTGGCCTGCCGCTGTTTCTGGAGCAACTGGCCGCAGTGGTCAGTCAGAACCAGGACAACGACATCCCTGACTCACTGCAAGAATCGTTGCTGGCCAAGCTGGACAAGCTGGGACCGACAAAAAGACTGGCCCAATTGGCTTCGCTATTTGGGCGCTCTTTCAGCCCTGCTGAGCTCGGACGGCTCAAAGAAGTCAATACCCACACCCTGGATGACAATCTGCAACAATTTCTTACGGCCGGGCTGGTGGACCGAACCGCTGCCGGTTATACCTTTCGTCATGCGCTGATGCAGGAGGTCGCCTATGAAACGCTGTTACGCAGCACCCGCAGCCGACTGCATGGTGAAATAGCCGACCACCTCATAAAAAGCAGTGAGCAAACCGCTCCGGAACTGCTCGCACGCCACCTCAGCGCTGCCAAACGACACGCAGAAGCCGCACCTTTCTGGTGTCGTGCCGCCCACCATTCGGCGGCGCTCTGGGCGCACCAGGAAGCGGCTTCTTATTACCTGGCAGCGCTTGAATATCTACCGCAGATGACTGACGAAAACGGGCCTGCTGCGAGCCTTGGCTCTGACCACTGGGAGCTGACCACTCGGCTCGATCTGGTGGACAGCCTGCGGATTATCGATCGCTATGATGCCGCACTGCAGCAGCTTGACCTGGCAGAAACCCTGGCCGAGCGAATCGGCAATGATACCTGTCTGTTGCGTCTTCACGTATTGCGCGGCAATATTCTTTTTCCTTTAGGCGAGTCTGCACGCTGTGCCGAATCACAGCAAAAGGCCCTGGCGATTGCCAAAAAGCTACAGGACCCCGAAGCCGAAGCCCGCGCCTACAGCAGCCTGGGTGATGCTCACTTTACTGGTGGTCGCATGGTATCGGCAGAACGCGCGTATGACGCCTGTATTGAACTTGCTTCAGCACATTTACTGCCGCAAGTTCAACTCACCAATATTTCCATCCGAGGCCATATGCGCCTTTATTTATGCCGCATCGATGAAGCCGAGGCAGACTGTCGACTGGCCGTAGAAATGGCCCTCGATGCCGGCAACCGACGTGCACAAATGACCGCCCTGGGCAGTTGCCTTGGCAAGGTGTTATTGGAGAAGGGTCTATTCAGCGATGCCGATGAAGCTTTTTCCCGGGCTGCAGTGCTGGCCAGCGAGCTCGGTGCTTTTCGATTTGAGGCGCTGAACCTGGCCTTTCGCGGCAAGGTGGCTCTGGCCACCGGAGACCGAACCCAAGCCCTGTTACAGGGCACTCGCGCCGTCCACATCGCCCGCCGGTCTGGTCCACGCTTTTGCCTGCCACTGGCCATCGCTGTGGTCGCACGTGCCGAGACTTCTTTACCAGCCTGCAGCCAGGCCTTGGGCGAAGCACAGGCCCTGATACAGGAAGGTTGCGTGGCCCACAATCCGCTATGGTTTTATCGTGATGCCGCTCTGGCCATGCTCGCTCACGGCAAACCAGTCGAAGCCCGTCGTTATGCACAACAGTTGATCACGCATTTTGCTGACGAACCCCTGCCCTGGTGCCAAATGATTGCGAACGGGATTGCAGGGCTGGTCGATCGCTGGGAACACAATGATCATTCAGGAATCGATACCGCCATTGAGCAGGCCGAACAACTGGGTTATGCGGGCTGGGCACATTGCCTGCGCCACTCCAGCCAACCCACCGCCGGGTAACTCGGGGTCTGTTATCACACCTGGTTATTGATTCACCCTGTCATATCCCAATCATTTGTTGGCAACGGCAACCAACATTTCGCACGGCCCCTCAAAAGTTCCATCCTGCTCAAAGCGTCCCAGCGCGGTTTCAATTTCCTCCCAGGCTTGATCCTGCTCATCGTTCGATAAACCGGACAACATCTGGTGCAGAGCACCGAATGATTCCTGCTCGAACTGCAAACATTCGAGGGCGCTGGCAAGACGTACCGGTGCATTGACCCGTTCAACCTGAATATCGTGGAAACCCGTATCGGCAAGCAGCTGTCGTAACGTATCGGGGTTGCCGAGGCTGAATGGACCCGGTTGGCCGGGCAATGGTGCCGGCAACCCGGCTCGGCGACGGATAATACTGACCGGCAGTGAGAAAAATGCATTGCGGTCGGCCTCTGCATAGGTGATGGCACCAACACGCCCTCCGGGTCGCAAACACGCATGCATACCCCGCAATGCTTTGTGTTGGTCAGGGAAATAGATCAAGCCGACCCGGGACATTACCACATCAAACGGTGCGACCTCGAGCTCAGCCAGCGCCTCACCATCCAGGACTGCGGTCTCGACCTGACTCAGTCCGGACAAACGGGCATTTTCGGCAGTACACTTCAAGATCTCCGGTGACAGGTCTGTCGCCAGGATGTATCCAGACGGGCCCACCCGTCTTGCAGCAGCCATAGTTTGCTCGCCGGCACCGGCTGCCACATCAAGAATACGGCTGCCGGACTGTACTGCAAGCAAATCAAACATCCGCTCAGTAACCGGGCCAAGCCAGTGACCCAGCAGTGGTGACCACCGGTTCCAGGCTGCAGCTGCAGTATTCCATTGTTGGCATGTCGTTTCCTTAAAGGCCACGGGGTCAAATGTTGGTTGTTGGTCGGTCATTGGCTTGCTCCTGTTATGGGGAATTGGACTTGCAATAAAATCATATCAAGGTACATTTATGCGCACCATTCCCAAATAGTGAACAGCCGCTTTGCAAAAATGCACAGAAAAGAGAGATCACCATGCAATGGGATGATATGCGGGTATTCCTGGCCGTTGCCCGTGATGGCTCCATCAGCGGAGCCTGCAAACAGCTCGGGGTCCAACACTCGACCGTATCGCGGCGGCTACGCTCACTGGAGCAAAATCTCGGCTCAGCCCTGATCGAGCGCAAGAAAACAGGGCACGAACTCACGCCAGCAGGAGAAGAGTTAAAACTGACCGCTGAAAAAATGGAATTGGAGGTGCTCGAATTCGAAAATACTCTGGGTGGACTGGACCACAAGGCCACAGGAAAATTATGCATTTCTGCCATCAACAACATGGCATCCACCATCATGATGCCGATGTTTACCAGTTTCAGCGCCGCCTACCCGGGCATTGAGTTACATGTACGGGTCAGCAATAAATTCGTTTCCCTGGCCGAGCGCCAGGCCGATATTGCAATTCGTCTGACCAACACGCCCCAGGATACCCTGATTGGCTGTCGCTTGGTCACGGTAGCCTCGACCATTTATGGTGCGCGAGATGTTGTTAATGCCGTGCGAGCCGGGACCACTGCCGAACAATGGCTCGGCATTGAATGCTGCGGCTTTCATATGTCCTGGACCAAACAGGCCTGCCCGGAGCAGGCACAGCATTTTTTTGTCGACGACACTTTACTAACCCTGGCAGCGCTAAAGGCCGGAGCTGGACTGGCGTATCTACCGTGCTTCATGGGTGACAGCGAACCAACGTTGCTGCGCTTACGCGACCCTGAGGCGCAGCACAATCTCGGTTTATGGCTGCTGTACCACAATGATTTGCGGCACACCAAGCGAGTTCGGTTGTTTCGTGAACATTTGTTGCAGCAAATGGATCTATTGAAGCCACTTTTCGAGGGACAAAGACCCGGGTAACCCGGCAAACAATCACTTACCTGCCGTCGAATTCGACTCGATCTGCTATTCGCACCCCGGCCCACGGTTTATAATGCACGATCACGCTGGCACTGGTACTTCACCGCAATAACAGGCTTTTTCATGGACAAACTTCTCGTCAACGGCGGTAATCCGCTGCACGGCACAATCCGTGTTTCCGGTGCCAAGAATGCAGCACTGCCGGTTTTGATCTCCAGCCTGTTGACGGCAGAGCCCTTGTGCATCAGCAATATCCCCCATCTGCACGATATCACCACCACCAACGAACTGCTTGGACAAATGGGTGTGGCCCTGGAAGTGGACGAATACATGGGAGTGACAGCCAGTGCGGGAAATCAGATCACTGCACTGGCTCCCTATGATCTGGTGAAAACCATGCGCGCTTCGATCCTGGTACTCGGCCCGCTACTGTCTCGCTTTGGTGAAGCCGAAGTCTCTCTGCCAGGTGGCTGTGCCATCGGCTCCCGACCGGTCAATCTGCACATCAAGGGCCTGGAGGCCATGGGTGCCCAGATCCAGATCGAAGGGGGGTATATCAAGGCCCAGGCTCTGCGTCTGCATGGCGCCAGAATCCATCTCGACACAGTGTCTGTTACCTGCACCGAAAATCTGATGATGGCGGCAACCCTGGCAGACGGGGTCACCATCATTGAAAATGCCGCTCAGGAACCCGAAGTTGTCGATCTGGCCAAATGCCTGACGAATATGGGTGCCAATATCCACGGCGCTGGCAGCAGTGTGATCAAAATCGAAGGGGTGAAACAACTGCACGGCGCCCACCACCGGGTCATACCGGATCGTATTGAGGCCGGAACCTATCTGGTAGCAGCTGCTACCACCGGTGGCGATATAATGGTTCGGGATATTGAACCACAGTCCCTGACCGCAGTATTGGATAAGCTGAGTGAAGCCTGTGTGGACCTGGAGGTTGGCGAGAATTCGATTCGCTTGAATGCAAGAGCTCGAAAATTGCAGGCGGTGAACATACGAACCGCACCCTTCCCGGCCTTCCCGACCGATATGCAAGCCCAGTTCGCTCTGCTAAACAGTGTGGCAAGCGGCATGGCAACTGTGGTCGAAACCATATTCGAAAACCGTTTCATGCACGTCCAGGAATTGCAAAGAATGGGGGCTGATATCGAAATTAACGGCAATACTCTGGTTGTGAAAGGTGTCGCCGGTTTGACCGCAGCCCCGGTTATGGCCACCGATTTGCGCGCTTCCGCCTGTCTGGTACTGGCGGGCCTGGTGGCCCAGGGAGAAACTGTGATTGACCGAATTTACCATATAGATCGAGGCTATGATCATATTGAGGAGAAACTGGCCCAACTGGGGGCGCAGATTCGCCGGGTAACAGGTGCCTTGTGGCGTCGCCAACAACAAAAATCTGCTCGTACTATGACCCATGAATAACACTGCTCGCTTACAAACCCGTAGCAATGAATTGGGAAAACTGACGCTGGCTGTTGCCAAAGGTCGTGTTCTTAAAGATACGCTACCCTTGCTCGAGCGTACCGGCATCCAGGTCCTGGAAGATCCTTTTGTCAGCCGCAAACTCATTTTGCCAACCAGTATCCCGCATCTGTCGCTGGTGGTGGTGCGCTCCAACGATGTACCCACCTATGTTCGCTTCGGTGCTGCCGATCTCGGTATCGTTGGCAAGGATGTACTGGTCGAATATGCTGGTGCCGGCCTCTATGAATTGCTGGATCTTGGTATTGCCCGCTGCAGGCTAGCTGTCGCCGAACCTGCTGTTAAAGAAAAATCACAACACAGGCGGCCACGTATTGCTACCAAATACACCAATACCACCCGTAATTTTTATGCTGCCCGCGGGCTGCAGGCTGAAGTCATAAAGCTTTACGGCTCCATGGAACTGGCACCACTGGCTGGCCTGGCGGATCAGATTGTCGATCTGGTGGATACCGGCAGTACTCTGCGGGCCAATGGTTTGATTGAAGTTGAAATCATTGCCCAGGTCAGCTCGCGGCTGGTCGCCAATCAGGCCTCCATGAAACTGAAAGATCGGCTGATTATGGATATTTACCAACAGCTGGCCGACTACCTCAACACCTGAATGCTGACCATGCCACTGCTTTCACTCAATACCCGGGCTGCCGATTTCAAAAATAAGTTCTCTGCTCTGCTGGAGCGTCAGCAGGATACCGCAGCTGATGTTCTGGGCACCGTTGAAGAAATTATTGCTGCGGTACGCGAACGCGGTGATGAGGCACTGCTTGCCTACAGCCGACGCTTTGACCGGCTCAAGGTCACGGACGTAACCGCACTTGAAATTCCGCAGTTGCGCCTGCAGCAGGCCTTGCAAACCATTGATCCGCAGCTGCGAACTGCGCTGCAACAAGCAACGAAACGTATCGAAACATTTCACCTGCGACAGCGTGAGGAAAGCTGGCAATACTGTGATCCGGACGGCACAGTTCTTGGCCAACAGATCACGCCGCTAGACCGGGTTGGGCTGTACGTGCCCGGTGGTAGGGCAGCTTATCCTTCTTCCGTATTGATGACCGCAATTCCGGCACGAGTTGCCGGTGTCGGTGAGCTGATCATGGCTGCACCAACCCCGGATGATCAACTGAATGATACCGTATTGGCAGCCGCAGCACTCACCGGAGTTGACCGGGTGTTCCGGATCGGTGGTGCGCAAGCAATCGCTGCTCTGGCCTATGGCACGGCCACCATCCCGGCAGTGGACAAGATCGTCGGCCCGGGCAATAGCTACGTGGCCACGGCCAAAGCCATGGTGTTCGGTAAAACCGGTATTGATATGATTGCCGGGCCCTCGGAGGTGGTGGTGGTGGGTGCCGGAGAGGTCAATCCGGACTGGCTGGCGATGGACTTGTTCGCCCAGGCCGAACACGATGAGCAGGCCCAAGCTATTTTCATCAGCCCCGAGTCTGAATTAGTGGCTAAAGTAGCCGCTGCAATCGATCGCCTGTTGCCAGGGATGCCCCGACAACACATCATCCGCAAGGCCCTCAACGAACATGGCGCCCTGATCCACTGTACCGATCTTGACGAGGCCGTAACCCTGGTCAATCGTATCGCTCCGGAGCACCTCGAGCTGGCGGTTCCAAAAGCTCAGATCATGGCTCAAGCAATCCGCCACGCAGGGGCGATTTTCATGGGGAGTTACAGTGCTGAAGCACTGGGTGATTACTGTGCCGGACCCAACCATGTGCTGCCTACAGCAGGAACCGCCCGCTTCAGCTCTCCGCTCGGGGTCTATGATTTTCAGAAGCGTACCAGCCTGATCGGCTGCAGTCCGGCAGGTGCCGCCACCCTGGCCGCAATCGCTGCACCGCTGGCCCAGGCCGAAGGGCTGACGGCGCACGCCCAATCGGCAGCCTATCGACAGCACCAAGATGGCTGATCCACCCAACAGGCAGCAGATTGAACAATGGACTCGTACCGATATCCTGGCTCTGTCCGCCTATCGGGTACCAGACAGCCATGGGATGGTTAAAATGGATGCCATGGAAAACCCCCATCTCCTGCCAGAGCCCTGGAACCGGTTGTTGGCCGAAAAACTGGCCCGAGTCGAGATCAACCGCTATCCGGATGCCTGTGCAGCGGCACTGAAAACGCAGATTTTACAACAGTTTCCCTTACCTATCGGCCAGGAGATCGTACTCGGCAATGGCTCGGACGAGTTGATCCAGATGCTGCAACTGGTGTTTGGTGGTCACAATCGCACCGTACTGTCTCCAGTTCCCAGTTTCGTGATGTACCAGATGATCGCCAAGTTCTCCGGCACACGATTTATCGGGGTGCCCCTACAGGATGATTTCTCGCTTGACACCGCAGCGATGCTGGCTGCCATCGCTGAAAACAACCCGGCACTGGTCTTTCTCGCCTACCCCAACAATCCTGGCGGCAATTGCTTTGATGCCTCTGCGATTCGCGACATTATTTCGGCAACCCGAGGGCTGGTCATCATAGACGAAGCCTACTTCGCGTTTGCTGACCACAGCTTCCTGCCTCAACTCGGGCACTGGGATAATCTGCTGGTCATGCGCACGGTGTCAAAACTGGGGCTGGCTGGCTTGCGGCTGGGCTGGCTCAGTGGACCACAAGCCTGGATCGAACAAATCGAGAAAGTACGCCTGCCCTACAATATCAACAGTTTGTCGCAAGTCGCCGTAACACTGGCCCTGGAGCACATCGACTTGCTGCGCCAGCAAGCACAGGAGATCTGCAGCCAACGTGACTTTCTGCTCCAGCAACTCGGCAATATGCCCGGTGTCAACTGTTTTCCAAGTCACGCCAATTTCATATTACTGCGGGTAGCAAATGCCGACCAGGTATTTGAACACCTTCGTGACCACGGTATCTTGATCAAAAACCTGCACCAAAGTAACCCAATCCTCGACAACTGTCTGCGTATCACCGTGGGCACAACCCAGCAAAATCGGCGATTACTGGAAGTCCTGGGTTTTGCCCCGGGGCTTGGTGAAAGCTGATCACAGCTGCAACTGTACCGTGTGCCCGGAAATGGCCAATCATAAGTCACCGCAACCACCTAACCTCGTGCGACTGGTCGCAGACATTCGTCTATGGGGCCAACAACTGGGCTTCCAGCAAATCGGCATCACGGATACTGGGCTGGTATCAGCCGCCGCACAACTTGAGGCATGGCTAGGCCAGGGCCTGCATGGGGAAATGGGCTACATGGCCCGCCACCACCAAAAACGCACCCATCCACCAAAGCTCGTTGTGAACACCCAGCGTATCATCAGTGTTCGTATGGATTATTTCCATGGCCCGCATGAAGGCACTGAAGAGACTGGTAACAACCAAGCCATAATCGCACGCTATGCCAGGGGCCGCGATTATCATAAATTGATCCGCAAACGACTGCAACGCCTGGCAACCCTGATTGCCGATGCCAGCGCCTCAATAAACTACCGTGTGTTCACCGACAGTGCCCCGGTGCTGGAAAAACCGCTGGCCCAGAAAGCCGGTCTGGGCTGGATTGGCAAACACACCAACCTGGTCAATCGGCAAGCCGGTTCCTGGTTTTTTCTGGGAGAGATTTACACCGATCTGCCACTGCCGTTGGACCAACCCGCAGCCGACCACTGCGGCAACTGTCAGCAATGCCTTGATGTCTGCCCAACTCAGGCAATTATCGCACCCTATGTTCTGGATGCCAGGCGCTGCATTGCCTACCTGACCATTGAACTGCGCGGCCCCATCCCCCAAGCATTGCGCCCAGTAATCGGCACGCGGATTTTTGGCTGTGATGATTGCCAAACCGTCTGTCCCTGGAATCGCTTCGCACACGTCTCCTCCGAAGCGGCCTTCCTGCCCCGACCCGAGCTGGTATCGAGCTCTCTGCTTGAGCTGTTTAATTGGAGTGAAAGCCAGTTCCTGCGCCGCACCGAAGGTTCGCCCATACGACGCATTGGCTATCTATGCTGGCTTCGCAATATTGCCGTAGCCTTGGGTAATTGCCCTCCTTCACAACAAATACACCAAGCCCTGCAGCACTACCGACACCCTTCTGAACTGGTACAGGAACACGTGAACTGGGCACTGAATCACAACAAAAAGAGTTAAAAAGGGGGTCAGTAAAAAGGGGTCAGATCCCTTTTATATTCGATATATTTCAATTAATTATATTAATAAAAGGGCTCTTACCCCCCTTTTATTTAGAGTGTTTTCCGGTTGAAACCGAATCGCTCCGCTGTTCGCTCATAGACGTAGAGCAACGCAGGAACCAGAAACAGCACCATAAGGGTCGAAAACATCAGACCAAAGGCGATTGAAGTGGCCATGGGAATCAAGAACTGGGCTTGTCTGGATTGTTCAAACAGCAGCGGAGTGAGGCCGCCGATGGTGGTCAGGGAAGTCAACAGGACGGGCCGTAGTCGTAGACGGATAGCTTCGATCAATGCTTCCCGCACAACCAGGCCCTGTTGTCGCCGTTCACGGTAGAAAACTACTAAAATAATGGAATCATTGACCACAATTCCCGATAAACCGAAAAACCCGAATAAAGACAGTATGGTCAAGTCCAGATTCATCAAGTAGTGCCCCCACAATGCACCGACCAAACCGAAAGGAATAATGCTCATCACCACCAGCGGCCAGGCATAGGAACTGAATATCCAGGCCAATACCAGATACATCAGGGCCAGGGCATAGAGCATCCCCAGACGCAAATCCCCAAGCGTTTGCTTCTGATCGGCGGCCCGCCCCTGCAGCGAAAAATCAACCCCAAAACGCGTGGCCAGTTGCGGTAATGGCCCGGCCTCCAGTTTGGCGAGTATCTGATTGCTGTTATTGACACTGGAATCCACATCCCCCTGGACCGTAACCGCTGGCCGGTTATCTGCCCGCCGTACCAGGTCAAAGCCACGCCGGGTCGTAATATTCAAGACATTGGATAATAATACATTTTGTCCTCTGGCTGTGGTCAGCATCAATTGTTCTATCCGGTTGAGATAATCAATCTGTACCGAGGGCAGCCTGACCCTGACCTCCAGTTCATCATCACCCAGCGGAAATACCTGTACCAGGTAACCATCAAAGGCGCTGCGCAGTTGTTTTGAAACCTGGTCCACCGTCAACCCCAGCGCCTGTCCTTGTGGGGTCAGGGACAACACCAGCTGTTCACGGCCATAGGGCAGGTCATCGGAGACCGAAGTCACTCCCTTGATCGCTTTGAGGATCGCCTCCAGCTCGGTCGCAGCAGCTTTTAAGGTCTCGGTATCACCGCCGATCAAACGAATGTCGATATCACGCCCCGGTGGGCCGCCACGGCGCTCAAAAATCGACAGACTTTCAATCCCTGGCTCGAGCTGCAGCCGCTTACGCCAGGCACGAAGAAAGGTTTTGTTGCGCACACTGCGACTGTCGGGTTGGGTCATTTCTACCCGGACCGTACCAAATACATCACCACGGCTGCGATTGTTGTCATCACGTGTCATTTGTCCATCGATGACAATAGCCGTGCTAATCAGATGCTCATTGAACGATTCTTCCGCTGCATACAGGCTGCTTTCCATTTTCAGCAGGTATTTATGAACCTTCTGCCTTGGTGTACCCGAAACAAAAGCGACGCTGCCATACACACTGGTACCTTCAGGTGTCGGGAAAAAATGAAACTTCAGCCGCCCTCCCACAATCAAGCCAAAAGAAATAATCAGCAACGCCAGTCCTGCAGCCAGCGTCGCCCAGCGCAAATCCAGGCTCAGGGCGACCACACGACAAAACGGACCATCCCGAAAACGATTAAACAACTCATCCAGCCGTTTTCTCAAGGCACTGGGCTGGTAATGACCGACCCTGGCAAAAGAGTGATGCAGATGCCCGGGCAAAATGAAAAAAGACTCGACTAGAGAAGCAATAATGACACAGATAATAATGAGTGGAATATCAAACAGGATATTTCCGATGATGCCACCGACCAACATCAGCGGCAGGAATGCCCCTACTGTGGTCAGGGAAGAGGAAAGTACCGGGGCCAGCATCCGCCGTGCCCCACCCACGGCGGCAGCCAATGGCGGCTCACCCATCTGGTAGTGAGACAGCGCATCCTCTCCTACCACGATGGCGTCATCAACGATGATCCCCAGGGCCATAATCAAGGCAAACAGGCTGATCATATTGATCGAACCACCGACCATAAACAGTATCCACAGAGTGGCCAGGAAGGATACCGGGATGCCGATCGCGACCCACCAGGCCACCCGAGCATTGAGAAACAAAAATAACAGGATAACCACCAGTGCCAGACCGGTCAGACCGTTCTTGATCAGCAGATTGATTCGATCTGCAATCAAGGTCCAACGCTGGTTGTATTCAATGAGCTGCACACCTTGCGGCAATCCAGGGCGGGTTTCCTGCAGCCATTCATTCTGAATTCTGGCAGATTTAAGGCTATCGCCGGTTTCGCTGCGTAACAAATTCAGCTCCACCGCCGGCCGCCCCTTATACCAAATACGAATGGCATTCTCCCGATCCTGGCGCTGGATTTTGGCGATATCACCGAGTCGGGTTTGCCTGCCTCCGGAATCAGTACCTACCACCAACTGTTCAAAACCGGCCACAGAACGTCGTTGTTCAACAAAACGCAGCTGCCGCGCTGCCTCCTTGCGCCCGGCCACCCCGACCGGCACGTCCCGGGATGCCTGGGCGGTTAGCGGGCCCAGTGAACTGCTCGAGGCACTCATCTGGGCCAGGGTCCGGGCCGACACTTCAATGGCGATTTCCTGCTTGGGCAAGCCGGTGACTTCCACCTTGGCGATACCACGGTCGAGCAACTGCTGGCGAAAATTCTGGGCCAGTGGGCGCAAGGTTTCCAGGTCATCCCTACCTACCAATAACAGCCGACTCACATTTTCGTGACGCAATACCCGGCTAACGACCGGCTTGTCGGCGGTGGATGGCAGGCCTGAAGTTTGCTCGACCAGAGCCTTGACCTGGTCCAGAGCAGTTTGCATTGCGGTCTCGGCATCGAGTTCGATGATGATCGCAACATGCCCCGTGGCCGATGAGGACGTCATGGTCTTCACCCCATCAACATTTTGCAGCTCACGCTCCAGTGGGGCGGTAATCCCCCGTGCCACATCCTCGGCACTGGCACCCGTCCAGTTCACGTTGATCGTGATAAAGTCGAGGGAAAAAGAGGGGAAAAACTGGATATTCAGGCGATTCAGGCCCAGTGTGCCGGCAATAATCAGCATTAGCATCAGTAGATTGGCCGCCACCGGGTGGCGGGCAAACCGCTGCAGAATATCTTCGGGCATGGTTATTGAGTCACTGCTGCGGTTGGCTTGCGTGCCCGCACGCGCAGGCCGTCTATGGCCTGCGGCAGAGCCGTCACAATCAGCTGATCACCATCCTGAAGGGTGGTTCCAGAAATAATCACCTCGGTGCGGGCCAGGCGTTTTCGTTGCCCCCGGGCCGTGATATCCACCCGTCGCATGCGCCCGTCCAGCAGACGATACACTCGATCACCACCGTAAACCGCGGCAATCGGTACGGCCAGTGAGTGGGGAATCGGCGGCAATTTGATTCGCAATTCCAGGATTCTTCCGATAGCCAGCTGCGGCTCTGTGGCGGTAAAAACAAAAAACCCATCGACCCCACTACGGCCTTTGATAACCTCGGCAGCGGTTCGATCCAAACGCATCGGATAACTCCGACCCTGCCATTGCAGGGTCGCCTCGGTAGCCCCGTCGTGGGCACGAATTAACGGCAGGTAACGCTGCGGCAATTCTGCACGCAATTGCAGACCTCGATCCGGCACCAGTCCCAACAGCGGTGAATTGCGGCTGCTGCGATCCCCGGTAGCCACTTCTACAGTCAATACCCTACCAGCAAAAGGCGCCTTGATCACAGTATGTTGAAGATCATCCTCAGCCAGTAGCAAGGCGGCTTTGGCTCGTTGCAAACGCGCATTCAGTGCGGTCAGGCTGGCCGGGAAATTCACCAGCGCCTGATTACGTCGGATCATCGCCAGTCGCTGCTGTACCAGCAATTTACGCGCATCATCCACCCGTGATACGGCCGCCACTTTCGATTTGGCCAACCGCTGAGCCCGCTCAAGATTGATCTGCGCCAAATCCAGCAACTTTTTTTCCTGGACCAGAGTTTGCTGGTCAGACTTGAAGTTCTGCCGCAATTGCTTGATCTGGGACTGCAACTCAGCCACATCGGCCTGCCTTTGTTCGCGGATCAGACGAAACCGGGCGTCATCGATCCGGACCAATTCCTGCCGGGCCTTGACCTGTTGGCCGGTAACGACCGCAACGGCCCGGATCTCCCCTTCAACCGTGGACTTCAGGCGCGCCACCTGGTCTGACATCACCTCGCCAAGTAATGACAATTCCGGGATGCTGTCACCGAGGGCAACCACTTGGGTAGAAACAGCCCAGACGCGTTCCTCAACCGATGCAGGGCTGGGTGGAATTTTGGTTTTTTTAAAATAAAGAAACCCCGCGACCGCGGCTGCCAGCAACGCCAGTGGAATAAGCACTCGCAAAATACGTTTCACAGTATGAATCTCTCCGGAGTTACCCTGCAAGGACGAAGTCGAGCCTATGCCTTCCCGGCAGCAAGAGCAACCGGTGCCAGCTCCATATCACCCCTGGTTCAGCTTTTTTTAGCGCCGACATAGCACTGCCGCACCGCCAATTCTTGTCCTGCACTGATCTGCTGGTATTTGCCTAACAGGGCCTTGTAAACCATCCGCAAATTTCGCTTGGATCGTGAATTTACGTAGTTTCTGAATTGACGCGGCCCACCATTGTATGCGGCATAGGTGGCCTGCACAAGATAAGCGGTATTGCGACGTTGGCGGGTTTTGCTGCGTGCAATCGCGTATCGTTGCAAATAATGCATAAGAATCTCGCTTCCGGCACGGGCATTGTAGATAACATCCTGACGCAGATAGCGTGGATCATAAAAGCCACGCCAGACTCGTGGAACCACCTGCATAATCCCGACTGCTCCGGCCCGCGAGAGAAAGGGCACACGTTTGCCCTGCTTTTTTATGTATTGTCGCCAACAGGTTTCCTGCCAGGCCGTGGTCAGCAACAAGGGCCGAAACAAGCTATTGTACCGGGACTTTAAAGGATATTTTTTTCCGGTTTCAGCGGCAATTTCGACCAGCATTGAGTGGGCCAGATTCAGATAACTGTTGAGCAATTCTCGCTCAGGCAATATGTGATTGAGTAAGCGGTAGCGGCGCTCCCGGGTCAGACTGGCTGCCTGTGCGCTTGGCAACCAGAAATCCAGGCGACTCTGATCCGGTAGGGGCGGCGGACTGTCCAGTGGTGGACCAAAATGAAATAATTCGCGCAATTTCGGGTCAACGTCACCCGGTCGAGAGTTGTGGTCCTGCTGACTGGCAGACAAGATACGCGCCAGACGGCGCATGCCATCCACCGTGATCTCCAACCCCACCGGTGTTCCCAGACGATCCGCAGCCTGCAAGGCATCCGCAGCCGTCACCAGGCTCAGCAACTGAATGCTCTGCTTACCCTGCTGATTGACCCGTATATGCCTGACCAGCGGAGCCAGCTGCTGCCAGGTGGCCAGAAACAAACTGCGAACAGGATCTCGTCTGCCGGGGCTTTCGGTTGTCAATGCCCTCTCGATGGCATACCGGGCATCCAGCAAGATATTCAGCAAAGCATTATCGACCTCTTCTTCCTGGGACTGGCGGGCCAATTCACGTACCAGCGAAGTCACCAAGCCGTCAAACTGCTGCCAGACTTCGCGCCACTGCCCAAGCTCAACCTGCGACAAGGTCGGCTCGACTGGTAATGTCGGTTCGGGCTGGGTGGTTACCTTGAAGCGCAAGTGCCCGCGGATACCCTGGTCGATGACTTCGAGATTTGCCAGCTGCAGGGAATTGAGGAGTGACTCCAGATCAACAAAATCATAGCGTGGAAATACCAATGGCAGAATCTTGCGCAAAGCCTCCAGGGGCTGGCTGATTTCAATGGTGAATTGTTCCATCCTGGGCTCTACATATTGCCGCACCCACTCCCAGAGCGTCGAGGAAACCGCATGTTCACGTCGATCCAGCCCATAAATTTTGGTGTCCAGCACCTTGAATCGGACCCGGGTTTCCGGCGGTTGCACATAGGGAAGCTCATTAACGCTTAGATACCCCTCCCACTGAAACAAGATCAGACACTTGCCGTTGCCTATGGCCTTGCCGATTCTGGCTTCACCGCGACTGAAGAAATTCAGCGCCGGTGTTTTCGAGCGCAGTTGCGGCTTCGACAGAAGCAGATAATTACAGCCTGTACCATCCTGCCAAAGTGGAGCCGACCCATCGCTGGCAGTAAAAAGCCGCTCCCGTAAACCCTGCTCCAGCAACAGATTGCTCAGCACAAACGGCACATCCACCTGCTGCTCTGCAGCCAGAGCACCGACCGCAAATAGCCACAGCAGCAACCAAACAAATACGGCTGGTAAAACTTTCAGATTAGGCGGTAAAGGTAATTTCATAGCCACCAAACTTGCGAATATTGAGAACACCGCTGTCGAGCAATAGATACTGCCCCTTGATCCCCTGCAAACGGCCCGAGATTGTGGCCGTTTTATCAAAATTCAGAGCCTTGATTTTTTCTGGATAATGGCTAACGGGATACACAATCGGAACGATGTCTGCGTCACCGAGAAAGGTAATGAGGTGCTGTTCTCTGGCCTTCTGCAAGTGGTCATCAATGGCTGCAACCAGCTGGTCACGAATTTCACACAATGCCACAGCAGGTGGTACACCCTTAAGCATTTTCCGCCAGTCCGTTCGATCGGCCACATGGGCCTTGAGTGCCACTTCCAGTTGACCCGAGACCAACCGGCTGGGTACGGAAAAAATCGCCAGTGCAGAATCAGCACCCTGATCAATCCAGCGCGTCGGCAATTGCGAGGCGCGGGTGATTCCGACCTTGGCCCCTGAAGAATTGGCCAGATAGACAATGTGATCGGTCATACAATGCAGCTGTCCCCATTGCGGCTGCCGACAAGTTCCGGCAGCCATATGGCAAAGCTCCGGGCGCACGATACACAAGTCACAACAGGCCAGCTTACGAAAACAGGGATAACAATACCCTTGTTGAAAGCTCTTGGGTGTCGACCGACCACAGGCCAGACAGGTGATTCGACCACTGAATGCCAAGTTGATATCCTGCCCCAGATAATCATTAACCACCAGCTGCTGGCCCCCCAACGGCAGTCGGTAGGTGACAGGAGTGGTGTTTTCGACAGGCATCTTTTGCAAAATACCGGTAATGTTGGTCATGATTAGACCCTTTGGCTGCGGTTCGTGGCTGACTTGGTCGAGCTTATCTTATCACTGTGTCAACAAGGTTCGTTCGCTGATTGGCCATGATCGTGAGACTGCAGGCGCCTGACCACACCAATGTTGCATGGCCTTGGCTGCCACCGGCCATTGGCCTTTTGCCTGGACCTGCAAATTCGCCCCCAAAACAAGATAACTGTAGCGACTGTAGTGCGGCAATTTACGCGACAAAGCCGCAATAGCAGCCGGTGATCGGCAGTCCAGCCAGGCCTGTCCGGTCATTGTTACCGCCCGGCAGTCACCACCCCCGGGTTGCCACAAACTTTGCCAGCGCTGCTGCACTTCCTTTCGCCAGGATCGAAGCAACAGCCGGTTATTCCGGCCCAGCAACATTCTCTTCCCCGCTGCGGATTCGCTGGCTGTGGGCTCAGCTGTTGTGGATTGAATGGTGTCATCCACAATCTTCAGCCCAGGATAACGTTGCTGCCAGTGCCGAGCCAATCCCAGCCAAGCCTGATATTCCACGATCGGGGCGTTGGCCGGCAGCACCAGTTGCAGCGTAGCCGTACCGAAAAATTGCCCAAATGAGGGCGGTGTCTCACTCGGGTCTAATCGCCGAAAAAGATCAAAATCAGGATCCAGTGCAAACCGTCGCACGGCTTTGGGCAACGCAAGCGTAAAACGCTGTTTTGTTTTTTGCAGCGGTTTTGAATAACGCTGTACCGTGCCGTCGGCAAACTCAACCCCGATGGGTACAGACAATTGGAAGAGTCTGCCAGGCTGGTGCTGCACCAGCATGCCCTCAAGAATAACCGTTCCCTGGTCGGTTTTGCAGGCCCCCGCGACCAGCTCGATTGCCGGAGCACCGGGAGTATCCAGCCACTGACTGAAATCGGCCTCCAGAGCCAGGCCCGAGGCCTGCTCAAAACTGCGTCTCAGGTCAGAAAAACTGGCTTCACGGAACCGATATTGGCGATAAAAATTGCGCAGGGCCTGGATAAAGCGAGGACCGCCCAGACGCTTGCGCAGCATGTGAAAAACCATCATGGATTTGCTGTAACCGATGGCTGCACTGGTATCGTTATGGCGAGAACGAAAATCTCGCAGTGAGGTATCGTCGGTCCGGGCAACAAAATCGGCATACTTTTGCAACTGATGGCGGCGATATGCCCGACCTTTGCCTGCTGATTCCGCGATGGCATAGTCCGCCAGATACGTGGTCAGGCCCTCACTCCAATTGCCACCTGCCGGATCCACATAAACACCGTTACCAAACCAATTGTGCAAAATTTCATGGGGAAAGGCACTGTTAACGATGAATGGCAGGCGTAGAACCCGATTACCAATCAGGGTGAATGACGGCAACCCAAAGCCGGTCGGCAGGCTGTTTTCAACCAGAACAAATTTGCTATAGGGATAGGCTCCCAGTAAGCGACTGTAGAGGGCAATATAGTGCTCCGCCGCATCGAGGTAGGTTTTCGCCAAGTCCGGTTCTGCCTGCAACAGCCAAACCGCCATTTGGTATCCGGGCCCTTGTCGCAGCTGTTCATGGAACGGACCTGCCAATAAATAAATCGCTTGCTGTGGCTGTGTCTCGCGCCAGTGCCAGATCCAGCGCTGGCCCCGGATTTGCTGCGCTTGTGCCTGCCCCTGGCTCAGCACCCGCCAACCGGCGGGAACCGAAAACGAGCTGTCCACGGTCATCTCCAGACCGGCCCGCCAAGGATACCAGGGCGTATTCAGCCACAGGATGTTGTCGGCCTGAAAACGCAGCGGAACCACATAATCGAGCACCAGTTCACCCTTGTTGACCACAAGCTGCAGTGGCCCGGCCACTGTTTTGTGGTAATCTTGTCCCGGTTTCACAACCAAGCGTCGGTCCAGCAACAAACTCCGGATCTGCGGTGATAAACCAGTAATCCGCAGGTGCACCTGCATTTGCTGTTTTGCCGGCTCGATACGGGCCTGAATCTGGTACTGTGCTGCTGTCCCGGCCCGAGCAACCAATACCAGCATCAGCAGTAGCCCTGATACCAAACCTGCCACCCACCCTGGTCGAACCCATCGCATGTTCAAGATATTCACATCACTCCTGCCCTTGATCAGTTTGGCGGTTATGCAAACTGCTGAAGCCACACCCGCTCTGCCCTATTTTCAGCAACAAGAGAAAACTTTTTCCCTGTCACAGTTACCTGCACGACTCCAGGAGGCAAAGGTCATTCTAATCGGTGAAAAGCATACCCGCTACGGCCAACACCTGACCCAACTGGCAGTCATCCGGGCATTGCTGGAATCCGGCCGGCCACTGACTATCGCCATGGAGTATTTCCAGCAGCCCTTTCAACAGGCTCTGGATGATTATATCGCCGGCACAGGCAATGAAGCCGAAATGTTGCGCACTACAGAATACTTCAGTCGCTGGCGTTTCGACTACCGTTTATACCAACCTATTCTGCGTTACGCCAAAACCCAAAAGATTCCCTTGTTGGCACTGAATGTCGCTACAGAATTGACTTCAGCGGTCAGCAGTCGTGGCTTTGCCGGTCTCTCAGCACCACAAAAAGCACAACTGCCCGACCGGACAACGCAAGAAGATGCAACCTATATTGGCGACTTACGACCTATTTATGAGCAACACCGCAAACAGCAATCAGGCAAGAGCATGACATTCGAGAATTTTGTGCAAGCTCAGGTACTCTGGGATGAGGGCATGGCCCAGCGTGCTGCTGCATACCTTACAACCCACCCGGATCGGTTGTTGGTAATACTGGCGGGCAGCCAGCATGTTAAGAACCAAGCGATCCCCAGCCGCCTGCAACGCCGCCTGGCCATCCAGATACGGGTATTACAACCCCCTTCCGCGGACCACGAAGCCCAGCAACCGATACGCTATCATCCCCTCACCGACACGCTCCCCAAGGCAGGCTTGCTGGGGGTCATGCTCAACACCGACAAGGGGCTGGAGATTAGCGATTTTTTGCCCACCAGTTCTGCCCCCGAAGCCGGTTTGAAAAAAGGCGATCGCATTGTGGCGATCAATGATCAGGCCGTCAACAGCTATGTTGATCTGAAATTGGCCCTGCTGGGTATGCTGCCAGAGCAAACCATCTCGGTTCAGGTCCTGCGCACAGACCAGGCCCCAATAACGGCCCGCTTCAAATTGCACTGACAGGCCTCTTGCACTGACAGGCCTTGGTCGCGCAAAAATAACCATTGTGAGCGGTTATTTCGTGGTTTCCCCGCTACAATGCACAGCTCAGTACATTTCATTCAGGATTTCATCTCATGCAATTGCAACTCAGCACCTGGCAGGAAGTCGATGCTTACCTGGCTCGCTCCACAGGCATCATCATCCCCATAGGTTCCACCGAACAACATGGCCCAAATGGACTCATCGGTACGGACGCTATTTGCCCGGAATTCATCGCCAGAGGCGTGGCCGATAAGATCGAGGTCCTGGTGGCGCCAACGATCAATGTTGGTATGGCCCAACATCACCTGGGCTTTGCCGGATCGATGGCCCTGCGTCCGAGTACCCTGATCGCCGTGATCACCGACCTGGTTGAATCCCTGGCCCGGCACGGCTTTGAGCGTTGTTATTTCCTCAACGGCCATGGCGGCAATATCGCCACCGTGACCGCAGCCTTCAATGAAATTTACGCCAACGTTAGTCTGTATGCCTTCGATCAGGATCCCCCCTTACGCTGCAAACTCAGCAACTGGTACATGGCACCGACGGTCCAGCGTGTATCCAGAGAGCTGTTCGCCGATGCCGAAGGTTCCCACGCCACCCCTAGTGAAGTTTCCCTAACCTATTATGCCCACCCCGAGGCCGTCAAAAAGGTCGATATGAACCCGCAACGGGCGCCCACTGGCCCAATCTATACGGCCCTCGATTTTCGCCAGCGCTTTCCCGACGGCCGCATTGGCTCCGAGCCAGCGCTGGCAAGTATTGCGGCCGGCGAAAAACTTTTTTACGCCGCAGTCGATGACATCACCACCGACTACCAGAAATTTCTCAAGTCCGACTAAACCGGCACAACACATCTAATCCCGAGATAACTTCCTGCAGGCTAGCCGGGAACATGGCGGTGGCTGCAGAAATGCTCCTGGGAACCCGACCAGCCACGTAGGTTGGTAGTACCGGGCCTGAGTTCGATATGGAAACAGCTCTGCTTTATAAGAAGAGGGGTTTGGCGTGTGTGACCCCTTAGCATGAAAAGATCCCAATCGAAGCCAAGCATCCCTCAGCCTCTATAGGCTGCTTTTCAAAATGAGCGGTGATAACAAAAACCGGTTCGTTTTACATCTCCCCGT
>CAYQAP010000041.1:0-22730 GCA_964415515.1 uncultured Gammaproteobacteria bacterium
GAGGTACCTTCTCCACTGGTATTATATCTATTGACGCAGCACAGCCACCTTTTTGCCAGTAGAATAAGGCTATCGGCTGCATACAAGCTTTGAGAGTAGTCAATTACCGCATAAAACGCAAGACGATGAATACAAATGATTGATCTGGATGCGCAAAGTAATCTTGATTCCTGGCATTATACTGTATTGTCTGCGCAATTTGCCTTACTGGATGCTGACTGCAATGGGGCCGAGGCGCAGGGTGTGATTTATGGTTTGTTGTGCAGCAATATTCCGGTTACGGAGGAGTCTTTGTGGTTGCCCTATGTGATCGAGGCTGACAGAGAAAATCCGGCGTATGCGCCATTGCTGAAAACAATCCGGCAACTGTATGACCGCTGTGATGCTGTGTTACAGAATCCATCGGATGGCTTCTGGATGTTGTTGCCGGAAGATACAGCCCCTTTGGCCGAGCGCACCAGGGCACTTGCTTCATGGTGTAAGGGGTTTTTACTAGGCCTGCTAGGGCCGACTGAAAACGGGCATGCTGCTTTCGCGGATGAAGCCAGAGAACTGATTGATGATTTGCTGGCTATATCCGAGGTGGCTGAGGTGGACGGTGCTGGTGCTGAAACGGTGGATGACCAGGAAAGTGAAGAACGAGCACTGTTTGAAATCCAGGAATATGTAAAGGTAGCGGCACAGTACTTGTATGAAGTCACTTCACGGACTACTTTGCCCAATAAAACAGGGACTCAATGAAACAAGCGAATGCTCTGACAGCAGGCAGGATGGAATGAATACTAAGACTTTTGCCCGTCGCCGACGGGGTGTGATGCAGCTGATGGGTGATGGTTGTGTTGCTATTATCCCCTCGGGACCGGAGTTGTTACGTAACGGCGATGTACAGTACAATTTTCGCCCCGACAGTAATTTTTATTATCTCAGCCATTTTCCGGAACCAGATGCAGTGCTGGTCTTGATTCCTGGTCGTGAACAGGGTGAGTATGTGCTGTTTTGTCGCGAGAAGGATCTGGACAAGGAAATCTGGCATGGCTATCGGGAGGGGCTGGAAGGTGCGGTTGAGCACTATGCGGCGGATGATGCCTATCCGATTGATGACATTGATGAGATACTGCCCGGCTTACTGGAAAACCGGATCAAGATCTACTACAGCATGGGCCACTACCCTGATTTTGACAGCCGGCTTATCCAATGGGTCAACCAGGTTAAAACCCGGGCCAGAAGCGGCGTAGCCGCCCCCACCGATTTTGTCGATCTGGGCATTATTCTGCATGAGCTGAGACTACTCAAACGTGCTGAAGAGTTACGTATCATGCGCCGTGCTGCCAAATTGACTGTGGCAGCTCACCAACGGGCCATGCAACTATGCCGTCCAGGCATGAAGGAGTATCAATTGCAGGCCGAGCTCGAATATGTGATGCTGCAAGGAGGCAGCCGTTCTCCGGCCTATCCCTCCATTGTCGCTGGCGGCAGCCGGGCTTTGGTATTGCACTATACCGAAAACCAGGCCACCCTCGAGGCGGGTGAGTTATTGTTGATCGATGCTGGTGCGGAAGTGGATTGCTATGCGGCAGATATTACCCGAACTTTTCCGGTCAGTGGTCGGTTCACTGCGGAACAAAAAGCGGTTTATGATATCGTTTTGGCGGCCCATCAAGTTGCGGTGGAGCACACCTGCCCCGGGAAACTCTGGAATGATGCCCACGAAGCGGCACTGCAGGTATTGGTGACCGGCATGGTTGATCTGGGCCTGTTACAGGGCGAGGTAGAGGGTTTGATCGAGTCGGGAGCGTATAAACGCTATTTCATGCATCGCACCGGGCACTGGTTGGGAATGGATGTCCATGACGTCGGCGATTACAAGGTGGAAGGGGCCTGGCGGCCGCTGGAACCGGGTATGATTTCAACGGTGGAGCCAGGCCTTTATATTGCACCCGCAGCAGATATTGCCGAGCGCTGGCATAACATTGCGATTCGGATCGAAGATGATGTGCTGGTGACCCGGGATGGATACGAGGTTCTTACTCAGGGTTTGGCCCGTACCACTGCAGATATCGAAGCCTTTATGGCTGCTTAAGCCACAAATGGATTGTCGGGATTGACGAAAAAACAGCAAGCCGGGATGTATGATGTACTGATTGCCGGTGGTGGTCTGGCGGGGTCCAGTCTTGGTTGTGCGCTGGCGCAGGCTGGCCTGCGCTGCTGTGTGCTCGAGGCCGTCTCAGTCGATGCCGATGATCAGCCCAGTTTTGATGAGCGGACCATTGCCCTGACTTGGGGTTCTCGACTGATTTTTAGTGGTCTGGGTGTCTGGTCTGAGATCGCGGCTGCTGACGCTGAGCCAATCCACAGTATCCATGTTTCCCGACGGGGTGGTTTTGGCATGTGTCGTCTGGATAGCACCCGGATGGGTGTAAAAGCCCTTGGTTATGTCGTTCCCACCCGGGTTCTGGGCCGTGTGTTGCTGGAGCAACTGCGAGGTACATCGGGCCTGGATTATTTCTGCCCGGCACGCGCTGAAGTCGTGCAGGTGGCTGCGGACCATGTTTTTGCTACGGTTGTTACGGAACAGGGTCGGGTAAAGCTGCAGGGACGCTTGTTGGTGGTCGCAGATGGAGGTCGCTCTACTTTGCGAGAGCAGCTGGGCTATCAAGTATTCCCACGGCCGTACCGTGCAAGTGTGTTGCTGACTACGGTGAGCACTGAGCAGCAGCACAGAGGCCGTGCTTTTGAACGCTTTACAGAACATGGGCCACTGGCATTATTGCCGATGAGCCAGAACCGTTATGCGGTAGTTTGGACCTTGCCGCAGGCGCAGATTGTTCGTTTGCAGGCTTGTGATGACGCCGAATTTTTGGCACAACTCCAAGCCGATTTTGGCTATCGGGCCGGGATCTTCGCAGCTCCCGGGGCCCGGCTACACTATCCGCTGGCCCGAACCCGGGTTGCACCTTTGGCACGGCAACGCTCTGTGCTGCTCGGCAATGCGGCTCACCTGGTGCACCCGGTCGCCGGTCAGGGGTTTAATCTGGGGTTGCGGGATGTCGCCCATCTGGCTGAAGTGCTGCGGGATGTGCGACAGCGTGGTGAAGATCCTGGAAGTGATCAGGTATTGCAAAAATACTCGGCGTTGCGTCGTGTTGACACCCGCAGGGTGCAGGGCATGACTCATGGGTTGATGACGGTGTTCACGCAACAATGGCCGGGACTGTCACTGGCACGGCAACTGGGCCTGGTAGCGGTAGATATGTTGCCACCTGTGCAACGGTGGTTGTTGCGAAACACCATGGGATTGGTCGAACCACGCAGCCAGCTGAGTCTGGGTTTGCCTTTGACCCGGTTCGCAGGGGATGCCGATGAGTCGGCCTGAAGACTATGATATCGTGATCGTTGGCGGTGGCATCGCCGGTGCTGCCATGGCCTGCGGGCTCGGCAACCTTTCCTGGCGGGTGGCCTGGCTGGAGCAGGGTACGCTACCGGGTCCACTACCGTCTCGGGCGCCAACAGACTATGACCTGCGGGTCAGTGCGATCAATCTCGCAGTGCAGCAAATGCTGGAATTTCTTGGGGTATGGTCTGAGCTAGAGGCTTATCGCTGCAGTGCGGTGCGGTCCATTGAGGTTTGTGACCACGATAACCGGGCACAGATTCAATTCAACCACCTGGAGATCGGTCAGCCGCAGTTGGCATGGATTGTGGAAAACAGGGCATTGGTTTCCGTGTTGGTGAAAGAGGTCAAAAGGTTCGAAAATATTGATCTCTATGAGGGTACTGCTTTGCAGCAGCTGTATCAGGGCCGGGATAGCATTGCTTTGCAGCTCGACAGCAAGCGATGGTTACGAGCCCGGTTGCTGATAGCTGCAGATGGAATGAATTCCCGAGTTCGTAGTCTTGCCGCTATACCTTGTCAAGGGTGGCCTTATCGGCAGACTGCGATCGTGGCAACCGTGGGTTGCGAGCATCCACGGTTGTCGACTGCCTGGCAGTGCTTCCGGCACAGCGGGCCGTTGGCATTGTTGCCATTGACCGGGGGTCGTTGTTCGATCGTCTGGAGCGTTGATGACCCGGGGGCACAACCGCTGCTCGCCCTGGATGATGAAGGGTTTATTGCGGTACTCCAGGAGGCCACGGGTGGTTACTTCGGTGCCCTCGAGCTGCTCAGTGAGCGCCGCGGCTTCCCTTTATACCGGCGCCAGGCCGCGGCCTATTGGGCTGGACGCGTAGTGCTGATTGGAGATGCCGCACATCGCACCCACCCATTGGCGGGGCTCGGGGCCAATCTGGGGCTGCTGGATGTTGGCAGTTTGTTGCAACTGCTGCAAGAACAATTAGGTCGGGGCCGCCAGGACCCGGCAAATCCTCTGACCTTATTGCGCTATCAGCGTTGGCGGATGACCGAAAACGGGAAGTTATTGTGGGCTATCGATTCACTTAAACGGCTGTTTTCTAGCCGTTTTCCCGGGATTGATGGCTTACGTAGTATGGGCTTGATAGGGTTTGGTCATTGCCCCCCGGCAAGGACCTATGCCTTGCGGCAAGCTACCGGACTTGCTGGCGAGTTACCACGCTGTGCCCGTGTTTAACAGACAGAACAACGTAATCAGGAGATCCATGTAATGACTGACCCCATGAATCTGAAAAATGCCGGTTTGCGAACCACCCAACCACGATTAAAAATTATGCAGATTTTGCAACAAAGTGCGGTTCGGCACCTGACCGCTGATGATGTCTATCTGCAACTGCAGTTACAAGGTGAAGAGATCGGTTTGGCCACGGTCTATCGTGTTTTGGCTCAATTTGAATCTGCCGGCTTGCTGGTACGGCATAATTTCGAAGCGGGTCGGGCCATTTTTGAGCCCAATGACGGTGGCCACCATGATCACTTCTGCTGTGTAAAGTGTGGAAAGGTTTTTGAGTTCTGTGATGCGGCTCTGGAACGTCGGCAGCAGAAGATCGCCGATAATGCCGGCTTTTCTATTGAAGATCATGCCATGAATCTATATGGAACCTGCAAGGGGATGGTGAAGGAAGGTGTTTGCTCGGTAACCGAGGATGACCCGTTCGCAGTACAGGGTATGCTGCGGCCTTCAGAAACGTAAGCCGATCCCGACCAGCACGACAGTCGCCATGAGCCAACAGTCATGGAGTGCCCCCTGCCCCTGTGGCAGTGGCAGGAAGTACAAACGCTGCTGTGGGCTTGCCGTAGTGGCCCGGGGTGGTGACCGTGTGGCCGATTCAGCAGCTGAATTCGCCACGGCAATCAGTCATTATAATCCGGGTATTTTGCTCCTTGACCAAGGTTAATAGCAGGTGAAACCAAAAACCGGCTGTTGGATACTGACTTTGATGAGGTTGCCGATGTCCGGCAATGCAGTGGATTGATGAAGGTATTTACCGCGGACCATACGCGCAGTTATGCCCAGGTCAACGAGGCGATACACACCGGGTCGGTGAATCGATACCATCATTATCGATCGCATCTGCATTCGGTCGCACCCGTAGTTGCGTCCATGATGCAACACTATGGCTATGTTTTTGCATAGTATGGAAAGGATAAAGACCAGCATCGACCACGATTCGGCCAGCCGACCGTGGTCACAGGAGCGAATGCTATGATGAGAATACCAACCCGCGCATTGTCTGCTTATCCGTGGCTGCTGCGGCCGTTTTTCTGGAGTCAGAGGAGGCGCTACGGAGTGGTTTTGCAGCCTGGTCTATTGTGGGCCCGGGTGCCAAAATTATTCGCGGCTGTCGCCCTACTGTACGGAGTTCTGGATCGCAGAAAATCGCCGTTAAATCCGGTGTTGCGCTCTTTGGTTACGGTACGGGTCTCACAGATTAACTGGTGCCGGTTTTGTGTCGATATTAATGCCTCGACTCTGGCCCGGCGGGCCGGTTCCACGGCCAAGGTGGAAGCACTGGATCACTGGCAGGACAGTGACCTGTACAGTGAACTGGAGCGCTGTGTTTTGACGTATACCGAGGCAGTGACCTATTCTGATCAGCAGGTGACGGATTCCATGGTGCAGGCCTTGCGGGAATTTTTTGATGAAGATGCCATAGTGGAGTTGACGGGGCTGATCGCATTTCAGAATCTTTCCAGCAAGTTCAACAGCGCCCTGGATGTTCCGCCTCAGGGATTTTGTAAACTGCCCGAAAGCAATCAGGCTGCAGAGTAAGGATTGGAAAATTCTGAGGCTATTATTCGGTCACTTTTTGTGTAAACCCGTAGACCTACTCTGTTTCATTATCCGGGTACATTGTGTTCGGCCTTGCTTTGCATCACTCTGGTAAGGCCTTGAGCAGTGCATCCGGTGTACCGGAGTAGAACTGGATGTTGATACGCGTTGCCATTTCATCTGACTGCTCAAACAATTGCTTCCTTGTTGACACCGGAATCAGTACTGTGTTCGCGCCTTCTTCTACGGCAACCTCAACGATGCCAACAGTATTTGCTATCGGTTCTACGGAACCCACAAGATTGAGTGCACCAACTATGATCAGCCCACCCTTTGTGCTTTTTTCAAGTAACCCACTGCAAAGGACGACTAGTGTGGGTACCCCGAGGGCTGCCCCCACACGATCATTGTCGATTGCCCGTAGTTGTACGGAAAACTCATGAGATCGTGGATCTCGATCTTCAACCGGTTCCTGTGTACGTGTGTAAAGATTTTGCTCGGCGTATCTGACGCTTTCTCTAAATGCCGGAGGAACGGGTGCATTCAATATTTTGAGTCCACTGCCTTTCCCGGAAGTTACTTCGAGTCGATACACGCTTGGGCCTGCCTCCGGGTTACCCGGACTGATTTCCCACACTTGGCCAGGTGGCAGGGGATCAAGCTCAATGGCCTCTAACGGCCCAGCTCCCTGCGTTTACGGGTCAGGGTATTGCGACCCCAGCCGAGTAGTTTCGCTGCTTCCTGTTTGTGGCCGGCGGTGTGATGCAGGACCTCATCGATCAGCACGCGTTCAAAATCTCGCAATAAATCAGGCAAAATAGCAGTTTGTCCACTGCGTAGCAGTTGTTGTACCCTGTTTTGTAACGCTTTTTGCCATTTGACTGGAGCTTGCGTCGCCTCGTCTACAACCAGGATATCCTCCGGCAGGTCTGCGACTCTGATTTCACGGGTTGGTGCCATGACCGTCAGCCAGCGACAGGTATTTTCCAGTTGTCGGATATTGCCGGGCCAGGGGCATCGTTGCAGGTAGATCAAGGCTTCGTTATTCAGCCATTTTGGTTCCACGGCCAGCTCTTTAGCAGCGCGTTGAAGAAAGGCAATACTGAGTGCAGGCAAATCTTCCAAACGCTGTCGCAGGGGTGGCAGATCAATTCGGATTACGTTCAGGCGGTGATAGAGGTCTTCACGAAACTGACCATTGGCAACTTGTTGTTCCAACTTTCGATTGGTTGCAGCGATGACCCGGACATCTGCTTGAGCCTGCTGGTGTCCCCCCACACGATAAAAAGAGTTGTCCGACAAAACACGCAGCAGCCGGGTCTGTAGTGCCGGGGCCATTTCACCGATTTCATCCAGAAACAGGGTACCACCATGCGCTTGTTCGAAATGTCCCTTGCGTAGTCCGGTGGCACCGGTAAATGCCCCCTTTTCATGACCGAACAGCTCGGATTCCATCAGCTCGGCAGGTATGGCAGCGATATTAATGGCCACAAAAGGTTTGCTGGCTCGTGGGCTGTGGTGAAACAGGGCACGCGCCACCAGTTCCTTGCCGGTACCGGATTCACCGCAAATCAAGGTGGTCAGGCTGGAGCCTGAGAGACGGCCGATGGCACGAAAAACTTCCTGCATGGCCGGGGCTTCCCCGATCATGGTGGGCTCGGTCTCTGAGACAGTGTCGCCAGTGTTTTGCTCTTCGCCCGGGTGAAGTTGCAGAGCCCGTTGTACCAGCGCCAGAGCCGTGTTGATATCAAAGGGTTTTGGTAGATATTCAAAAGCACCGCTTCCATAGGCAGCTATAGCACTATCGAGGTCAGTATGTGCCGTCATAATAATCACCGGCAGATCAGCAGCCTGTTGATGGATTGCCTGCAAGAGCTCGAGTCCATCGATCCCGGGCATACGGATATCGGTAACGATCACTGCCGGGTGCTGTTGTAGCAGGGCTTTGAGAACCGGTCCGCCGGATTCAAAGCAGCGCACATCCAGATTAGCCTGTTTCAGAGTGCGAGCCAGAACCCAACGAATCGAAGCATCGTCATCGACCACCCAGATGGTTTCACTGGTAGTGGTCATGCGCAGGCTCCGGTTGCCTTGTGGGCGGATGCTATTGGTAGATAAAGGCTGAAACAGGTACAGCCCGGCTGGCTGCGGTATTCGACCAGACCCTGATGTCTGTGGATGATGTCACGGGTAATGGCCAGACCCAAGCCCGAGCCGTCGGCTTTATCTGTGATCAGAGGCTCGAAAATATTGTCTATAACCGTGGGTGAAATACCGGGCCCGTTATCTTCTATATCGACCCGCACGACCTGACGATGGTGGGTTTCAGCAATGGTAAGGTGGCGCTCGATACGGGTTCGCAGACGAACCTCTCCTTTGCCATCAAGCGCCTCAATGGCATTGCGCAGGATGTTGAACAAGGCCTGGATCAGGCTTTCTTTATGGCCGAGAATGTCCGGCAGGCTGGGATCATAGTCACGGGAAAAATTCAGATTTTCACGGACCTCGATCTGCAACACACTGCGTACGTGCTCGAGCAGGGTATGAATATTCAAGGGCGAGCAGCGCAATGGCTTGAACCCACCGGTCATGCGATCGACCAGTTGGCTGAGGCGGTCGGCTTCATGCATGATGATGCGCGTGAACTCGCGCATTTCACCACGTCCAAGTTCACGTTCGAGTAATTGGGCAGCACCGCGCAGGCCACCGAGTGGGTTCTTGATTTCATGGGTGAGGCCGCGAATCATACGGTTGATCGACTTTTGACGGGCCAGCAAATGATTGTCCCGGGCCAGTCGCAGCAAGCGATCAATTTGCACGATTTCAACGACCAGGCAGGATGATTCGGCCCACATTTCTTCCGGAGTCAGGGTGCAGTCAATGGTAATAACACGATCGCTCCAAGGTAGCTTGAGTTTGATTTCTCGGGCACTATACCGCTGTCCTGCCAGACGTGCCTGGGAGAGAATCCTGGACAAGGGGTTGTTGGGGCCGCATAGCGTGCCCAGTGACTGCCCCTGCATATGATGGATGCTTTGTTCAAAAATGCTTTCTGCAGCGGGATTTGCGGTCTGGATACGATCCTGGTTATCCAGCGTCAATACCGCAGTACTGAGTGTTTGTAGGATGCTCGGGGTTGCACATACCATGTTGGGTTCGGGACTGTGCTCTCCAAAAAGCGAGGCCGTTGGCAAGAGGGATTGGTGACCGACTGCAGGCAATGCACCACTGCAACAGGAAGCGAGCTTCGCATTTCTGCCACAGTGGGCTGCGGCTACGTCAGCCTGGATCAGACACTGTAGTACATATCGAACTCAACCGGATGCGTGCTCATGCGCAGACGCGTCACTTCTTCCATTTTAAGTTGAATATATGCATCGATCATATCATCACTCATGACCCCACCGGCCTTAAGGAATTCCCGATCAGTGGCCAATGCATCCAGTGCCATATCCAGCGAACTGGCCACTGTCGGGACATTCTTTTCTTCCTCGGGCGGCAGGTCGTAGAGGTCTTTATCAAAAGAGTCGCCGGGATGCAGCCGGTTCATGATACCGTCGAGTCCGGCCATGGCCAGCGCCACAAAGATTAGGTAGGGATTGCCCGAGGCATCCGGGAAACGGCATTCAATACGTCGCCCCTTGGGGTTGGTAACATAGGGGATCCGCATTGATGCTGAGCGGTTTCGGGCCGAGTAGGCCAGCAGTACGGGAGCCTCAAAGCCGGGAACCAGGCGTTTGTAGCTGTTGGTGGTGGCATTGGTGAAGGCGTTCAAAGCGCGAGCATGTTTGAAAATGCCACCGATATAATACAGTGCAGTTTCACTGAGGCCGCCGTATTCATTTCCAGCGAAGATATTTTCGCCGTTTTTCATCATCGATTGATGGACATGCATACCACTGCCATTATCTCCTACCAGGGGCTTAGGCATAAAGGTAGCGGTGTAGCCTTGCTGATGTGCCGTGTTATGAACCACATATTTGAAGATCTGCAGCTCATCGGCTTTTTTCAGTAAGGTGTTGAATTTGGTGCCGATCTCACACTGGCCGCCGGTGCCTACCTCATGATGATGGACTTCGACATTCTGGCCCAGTTCATCCAGAGTCAGGCACATGGCTGAGCGTAGGTCCTGCAGTGAGTCAACCGGGGGGACCGGGAAATAGCCACCCTTGATGCCTGGGCGATGTCCGGTGTTGCGGTCATCGAATTCACGGTCGGAATTCCAACTGCCCTCGGAGGAATCGACTTCGAAGCTGGCGTGGTTCAGGCCGGTGCTCCACCGTACATCATCGAAAACAAAAAACTCGGCTTCAGGGCCGAAAAATATCTGATCAGCAACCCCGGTGGATTTCAAATAGGCTTCGGCGCGTTTGGCGATTGAGCGTGGATCACGGTCATAACCCTGCATGGTCGATGGCTCGATGATATCACAGCGCAGCATCAGGGTGGATTCCTGGGTAAATGGGTCGAGCTTGGCGGTGCTGGCATCCGGCAGCAGGATCATGTCCGATTCATTAATGCCCTTCCAGCCGGCGATCGAGGAACCGTCAAACATGCGGCCTTCTTCGAAATCCGACTCTTCTACCGAGGCGGCAGGGAAGGAAACATGTTGTTCCTTGCCCTTGGTGTCGGTAAAACGAAAATCGACGAACTTAACGCCGTGTTCAGTAATTATGTTGAGCACATCAGCGGACATTGGGGGTCTCCGGTTGTTTGGTTATTGGGTATATAGGGGTTATGCACGATATTGGTGCATGATAACGCATGCTGGTATCCAGATGCAATGATCATGCCACAGCAGAGAAATTACGTATATTACTGATTATATGGATACTATGCTGAGTCATTAGAATGTATCATAATGGCAAAATGCACTATTTTGGTGCATTTACTCAAAATGAGTATGTACTGCCTCAATATCGGGCAGGTCGGCAACAGCCTGGGTGAACTGCAGTTGCAGGGTATTGTGGTCTGTAGTATTGCCCAGTGCGGTTAATGGCAGTAGCAGATCGACCACTATTTTGCCACCCAGATAATGCAGCGTCAGGCGGCGAATTTGTGTAGCCTGGGGGATGTCTATGAAGGCTTGCTGCAGCTGTGGCAGCAGTTCACCCCGCAGTGGCAAACCGACTGCGGGGGAGAAAACCTCGTCATTCTCCGGGTCGATGTGTACCAGCACGTCGAGAATTCCGGAATTCTGGTGCAACAGGCGGCTACGGACTGTTTCACTGATCAGGTGTCCCTCGGAGACGCTGATAAAACCATCAACTTGCAAATGAACGTCGATCAAAATCTTGCCACCCATCCGCCGTGTGCGCAGGGAATGGACACTGTGCACACCATCGACCTCATCAATCGTCGCTCTTAGGACAGCGATTTCTTCCGGGTCTAATCCGGTATCGACCAGTTCCTTCATGGCATTCTGGCCCAGGTGCCAGCCGATTCGCACAATCATCAGGGCCACGGCCAGCGCGGCAGCTGGGTCCAGCCATGGCCAACCGGCGAGACTGCCACCGATGCCGATCAAGACGATGACCGAAGAAATGGCGTCGCTGCGGTGATGCCAGGCGTTGGCCTCAAGGATGGCGGAGCGAAGGTGGCGGGCAACCCGGATGGTGTACTGATAGAGACTTTCTTTGATCACGATCGACGCAACAGCTGCGAACAGGGTGTAGCTGGACGGGACGATCAGGTTATCCAGTGCCAGCAGTCGCTGCAGAGCACGGTAGCCGATCCCCAGGGCTACCGCGATCAAGATAACCCCAAGCAGTACCGTGGCAGCAGTTTCGTAGCGGGAATGACCGTAAGGGTGGTCGTCATCCGCGGCCTGAGCGCCGTGTTTGACGGCGACCAGCACCAGCACATCAGTGATCAAATCTGACAGGGTATGCAAACCATCAGCGATCAGGGCCTGAGATTGGCCGATAAAGCCAAGTGTGATCTGTGCGGCGGTCAGAATGATGTTAGCAAAAGCACCTACGATTGTGGTTCTGTGACTGGTTTGCTGACGGCTTTCTGTGACGTGCTCGGACATGACGAGAAAGTGTATACCGACGGTTCAAGAATACCCAGCTTCAGGTGAAAATAAATCGTGGAGTCAAGGGTTCATAGGAGAGCCATGCCATGGCTCAAGCGGCTGCAGGCAGGCTGGGAAGCTGTGATTTGTAGGCTAAAATCATATTTGTTAGACCTGGATCTAGACAAGGTACAGGCAAAATTATTATTAATATCTGTTTGATATCAAAATATTAGGTGTTTTTTTCAGTCTCTATCCAAAAGTTACTGGGTGAGCATGAAAAATATTGACATAGATCAAAAACTTTTACTATAGTGTAGTTACTGATCACATGACGGGTATTTTTTATATGCTTTGTTGGCTGCTGCCGGGGTCCAGGCTGGGTAGTTTGGGCAGCAGCGGTAGCGTTTGCGAAAGCATATCACGCAGGTGAAGGTAGAGGATCAGTGGCGACAACAACAGTTGTCAGGTGGCGCCTAGAAGATTAAATGAGGAGGTGATAGAGCAATGAGTGAAGAAATCAAGCATTACACTGCCCACTGGCATACCAGCCCCTACCCGATGTTGGTTGGGTTTGGCTCGGCTTTCTTTCTGCCGTGGGCTTTTATGTTCAACTATGTCTATGAGAATGGTCTGGTGGCCATTATTTTACTGGCCATTGGTACCCTGATGACAATCTACGGAGGTCTTGGCTGGGCCTCACAGACCATCGGTGTGATCAAGGATGAGGATTGGAGTCCTCCTGCCATGCTGATGTTTATCGGCACAGAGATCATGACCATTGGTTCGGTACTGGCCGGGTATTGGACAGCGCGTCTCGGTTCACCGGCATGGCCGCCGGAAGGGACCCCAGAGATCGCGGTCGGGGGGGCGGTGATTGCCACCCTGATCCTGTTGGTATCGAGCATTACCATCGGCCTGGCACGCAAGAAACAGCTACAGGATGACACGTCCGGGTATGCCCGCATGGTGCTGTTGTCCGCAGCAATCTGGATCGTTTTCATGTGGCTGACCATTTCCAGTTGGAATACTTTGCTTGCGGAAGGCTTTGAAATCGGGACTAACGCCGCATCGACTGCTCTGTATGGTTTGACGGGCATCCATTTTGCCCATGTATTGATCGGCCTGCTCGTGATGCTGACCTGTGTGCCCAGTGCCATGAAGGGCAAAATGAGTTATTCCTATGCCCGCTCCATGACCATGTACGTGCATTTTGTGAATGTCCTGGGATTGTGGGTCTTACTGCAAGTCTATTTTATGTAGCGATTGCTGGTAATGAAGAGCCATGTCGATTTCCAAGCAAACATTCGTCAGCGCGGTGGTCCACTGTCTGTTGACAGTGAGCATTGCTGTGACCATGTGGTCTGAAACGGCTGTGGCTGCTTACGGTGACATCCCTGAGAACTCAGAATTTGACTTGAGTGTGTTGCAGGTCGATGAGAAGGCTTTTCTTGGATCCAAGGTATCCGGTGATTATGTTTTGCACAGAGCGGATGAAACGACCTTCCTTCTTGGTGACCTGCCATCCAAACCTCTGATCCTGGTGCTGTCTTATTTTACCTGTGACGGGGCTTGTTCGGTGATCAATAAAACGCTGGCGTCGACCTTGCAGGATGTCAAGCGATGGACGATCGGCAAAGACTATAACGTGTTGACTCTGTCGTTCGATCGCAATGACACGCCCGCGACCATGCGGGCTTTTATGGAGAAAATGGGTTTTAAGGACCAGTTGCCAAAGGGTTGGCAGATGGCCACCATGCAAAACCGCGAAGATATCGACCGGCTGACCAAGTCGATCGGGTTCAAGTTTTTCTGGTCAGCAAGTGATCGGCGGTTTCTGCATCCGAGCCTCTATACCCTGCTTGCACCGGATGGCAGGGTATCGCGCTATCTGTATGCAGGCAGAGTCGGCCCCAAGGATATAGAAATAGCCCTTACCAAGGCCATGAAGGGCAAGATTGCACCGGCCAATATTATCGATTTCATCATTGCAGCTTGCCACAGCTATAACTACAAAGATGGCCAATACAAGCTCAACTTCCCGCTGTTTATTGCTTTGGGTGCACTACTCGGTGGGGGTATGATGATTGTTGGAGGTTATTTTATCATGAGAAAACGGAGGAAAAGAGATGGAGAACAAATCGTTACTGCATAAGGCCTGGGGATTGTTGTTTGCTCTGCCTCTGCTGCCGTCGCTGGCATTTGCCTTTCAAAGTACGACTGCACGTCGTACTGATTACGAGGGGTTGACCCCACAAGCACATTGGGAGGAGCTCTGGTCTGAGGTGATGTGGGATATCACTATTATTGGCGTCGTATATGTGGTGTTTGCGGTGGTATTTTTCTTTGCCTTTAAAGCCAAAAGCAAGGACGCGGTCGGGGCATCGCCGAAACTGTCGCTGCAGGCTGTGATCGGCTGGGTGATGATCCCCTGCATGCTGTTTCTCGGTGATGACCTGTTTTTGTATGTAAAAGCCTATGCACTGCATAATCAGATGCGGGAAGTACCTGCAGATGCCCAGGAAATCAAGGTGACTGCCTCGATGTGGAACTGGAATTACGATTATGGCAACGATGTAGATGCGGATAATGAATTGCGGGTGCCGGTGGGCAAACCGGTCGTGCTACGGATGACCAGTGAAGATGTGGTGCATGCCCACTACATGAATAAATTCCATGTCGTCGAGGATGTCATGCCTGGGCGGGTCACCTGGGAGTGGTTTATGCCCGATAAAATTGGGGAGACGGTAATTACCTGCCGTGAATATTGCGGCCCGAATCACTCGAAAATGTGGGGCAAGCTGATTGTGATGAGCCAGGAAGATTATGACGCATGGATGGCAGAAGAGCTGGCTGCCGTGAAGGACAGGAATAACAGCGGTCAACAGGTAGCCAGTGTATCAACTGGTACCTCGTTATCGACAAAAGCCATTCAGTAAAGGAGGGGTGAGAATTATGAGTACAACAATGGGACATGAACCGAATGGAAAGCCAGGTTGGCCAAAAACGGCCAAGGAGTGGTTGTTTACCCTGGATCACAAAGTTATCGGCATCTGGTATCTAATCGGCTCGCTGGCATCTTTTGCCGTAGCCGGCTTGGCGGCAACCCTGATGCGTATTGAACTGGGCAGTGTAGGCCCTGATATCACCAGCGATGGCAACATCTATAACCTGTGGCTGACCATGCACGGTGCGGTCATGATCTTGGGATTTCAGATCCCTGCACTACTGGGTTTTGTTGCCAATTACGCCGTACCCATCATGATTGGTGCCAAGGATATGGCTTTTCCACGGGTCAACGCTCTGAGTGTCTGGATGCTGTGGTCTGGTATCCTGACCGCACTGGCCAATCTGATTATTCCGGATCACTTTAATGGGATGTGGACCGGCTATCCGCCGTATTCCCTGACCGAATTGGCAGGCAATACGGCACTCTATACCACGGTGGTGGTGATTCTCGGTATGTCTTCCGTGCTGGGGGCCGTGAATCTGGCCTCGACCGTAGCCTTTATGCGCTGCAAGGGCATGGGCTGGTTTCAGATGCCGATCACGGTCTGGGCAGTCTTTACCGCCAATATCATGCAGCTGATTTTTGTTCCGGTGCTGGCCGCGTCAGTATTGTTGTTGGCCTTGGATAAGTACCTGGGATTTGGATTTTACAACCCCGAGGTTGGTGGCGATGTGCTGTTGTATCAGAATTTGTTCTGGTTCTATTCGCATCCTGCGGTGTACGTGATTCTGTTGCCATTTATGGGTATTATTTTTGAGATTTTCTCGACTTCTGCAAAAAACATGGTATTCAGCTATAAAACCACGATCTTTGCCTTCCTGGCCTTTATTTTTGCCAGTGGCGATGTCTGGGTGCACCACGCCTTCGTCGCCGGGCTACCAGACTGGTTGCGGCTACTGCAGTCATTTACTACCCTGTTGATTTCATTGCCGTTTGGCTTGCTGATGTTGAGTCTGGTTGGCACCCTGTACAAGGGTTCAATCCGGTATACCGGGCCCATGCTGTGGGCTATGGGGGCCTGGATGATGTTGGTGTTTGGTGGTCTGACCGGCATTCCCAATGCCCTGAGTTCGATCGATTACGGAATCTCCGATTCTTACGTCATCATGAGTCATTTTCACTATGTAATGGCGGTTTCCGGTAGTATGGCGATCTTTGCAGGGGTGTTCTGGTGGTTTCCGAAATTGACCGGCAGGCTCTGTAAGGAATCCTGGGCCAAACTCAGTGCGATCGGATTTTTTGTCGGCATGAATGTGGTCATGGCGCCATTGTATATCGCCGGTATCGCCGGTATGCCACGGCGCTACATGGATTATGAGCAGTTTGCTGACAATGCTACGATCGTCGATATGCAGGCTATCTCAACCGTCGGTTTGTATATTACGATTGCCAGTGTATTGTTGATGTTGGTCACCTGGATACATGGTATGACCAAGGGAGAAAAATCGTCCCAGAATCCCTGGGGATCGCAATCGCTGGAATGGACTGCCTCAGCGCTTATTGCCGGACAGGGCAATTTTCCGGCTCCGGTATCGGTCGAGGAAGACTGGCATCCCTACAAATATACGGACAATCCCAAGCCGGTATTTGCTTCATCCTGATGGCTTGAATGCGTGGTAGCCAAACAAGCAGTGATCAGGAGCCTGTCCGAGAATAGAGAACCTACTACGGAAAAGCCCTTTTGGTTCACTTTCCCGCTTGTTTTCGTTACATACAAGTGACTATTCCATCCTTAGGTTCGTAAGCAGCACATCCATGTGCACTGCTCGCCTCCGATGATCGATAAACTGGCCGCAAAATGGCTTCCCCTGGTGATGACTGCCATGGATGGCGGAAGTGCCGGTTTTGCAGAAGTAACAAACCGGTCGGTTTGTTCTCGGTCAGGCTCCCAGGATCTCCCCCTTTTCTGAGGGAGATCCTGTTACTATAAGATGGCGATATCGAAATGGTAGACTCATTGATGACCCAAACCGCCGGAACCGGCACTAAACACTCCCTTGTGTCCAGTTATTTTGAACTGGCCAAGCCGGGTATTGTCGGTTTGTCGCTGGTGGCAGCTTTGACCGGAATTTATTTTGGTAACCACGGTGTATTGCCACAGTGGGATCTGATTCTCTGGACCTTCATTACCCTGGGCCTCGCAGTAGGGGGCTCCTGTATGTTGAACAATGTCTATGACCGTGATATTGATGCAGGGATGCCCAGGACATCACAACGGGCACTGGTTTCCGGCAATGCCTCGGCACGTGTCGCACTGGTGCTTGGTATCCTGCTTATTGTGGTTTCAATTCTGACCATGGCCGTGATGGTTAATCTAATGGCGGCAGCTGTGACAGGCGCTGCTGTGGTTGGGTATGTTGGGGTTTATACCATGTGGTTGAAGCGGCGATCACCCTGGGCGAATACCTTCGGTGGGCTCGCCGGAGCGGCACCTCCGATGGTTGGTTTCGTGGCAGTAACCGGGTATCTGGGGATCGAGGCCTGGACTCTATTTTTTATTATGTTAATCTGGCAGCATCCACATGCCTTAAGTCTGGCACTGAAGTATCGTAAGGAATATGCCAGTGTTCATGTTCCGGTCGTGCCGGTGGCGCGGGGCATCCAGACCACAAAATTACGTATCTTTCTTTATGCTCTGGTGCTGGGTCCGTTGACCGCAGTGCCGTATTTTCTGGGAATGGCGGGTGGTTATTTCCTGTTTGCTTCACTGGTGTTGAACGCGGTATTTATTTTTATGTCTTTGCGGTTTCTGCGTTCTGACAGGGACTGTGATATGCGCATATTCGCCTACTCGATTGTCTATCTGATCTTGCTGTTCGGGAGCATGGTAATTGATGCAACCTGACCTAGAGAGGCATAGCGCTTGTTTCACTGAGTACATCCCTTTCTTACTGGTAGCCCTGCTGCTGGTATCAGCTCCAGTATTTTCGGGTGCTGAACGCTCGGTGGTGTACAGCCAATCAAAAACTTCGCAGCAGACCTACCAGCAGGCACAACAATTCCTGCAAAAGCGTCAGTTCAAGCCGGCTGCGGATTTGTTGAAAGCTGCAGCGAGTCAAGGAAACAGGCTGGCACAATACCGCTTGGGCTTGTTATTCGCGCGTGGCGTGGGAGTAGGTAAAAATCTTGTCAAAGCAAGAAAATGGTTGTATCAAGCGGCTATGCAGGGTCATCCCAAGGCACAGTTTTTTCTCGGTCAAATGTATCTATTTGGCGATGGTGGTGCTAAAGAACTGGTCACAGCAGCGACCTGGTTTTGGTTGGCAACCAGTCTGGGTGACCGCTATGCCGAGGACAGTTTGCGGGTTATGATGGCAAAATTGTCTGCACTGGAGTTTGCGCAGGCCAAAATCCGGGCACGTGAACTTTGGCCCAAAATCCCTCATGACATGAAAGTTCGTAAAGTGACGTTGATGCATTGAGTAATCTGGAGGGCAGGGTGAGCGAACGGGATCGGGAAGAAATCCAGCGTAACCGCAAAAAAACGATTGGTGGGCTGGTATTGGCGCTGATAATGGTTGTGTACGTTGTATTTATTTTTTGGTCGATGACTTGACTGCAGTCATCTACCATCATGCCACGCTGTGCAATCAATAAACGTACTGTGGGATGATCACCTACCCCTTTTTTATTCACTCATCCACTCACGACATCTGACACAAATTTTGGGATTCAATGCAGGTTATTTCTGATCGACGGCTAACGAGGAAATGTAACCGTGATGTCAGCTAGGAGCAAGCGCACTCGAGCCACCGGTTTTTCTGCAGGCCGGGACCGACATAGGTCCGTCCGGATGCTCGGACTTGGTTTGACCACAGCCTTGTTGCTGACTGCCTGTGGTAGCAGTGAAGAGCCATCAGCTCTGGCGTACTTCATCAATAGCATCAAGGAAACCTATCGACTGGGGTCTGATCCAGGGGCTATCCTGGTAAAGAAAAAATGTGTGGCCTGTCATAATATTGACAACTACATACGCAAGAGCGGACCGAGCTTAAAGGGTATTGTGGGTCGTGCCCCCACCTCTCAGGGCATCCCTTTTGCCCGTTGGAATGAGCAGACCCTGGATCTGTGGCTTAAAGACCCGGCGAAGGTCAAGCCGGGGACCGCCATGGTATTCCCGGGCGTCAAATCAGTGCAGCAACGTCGCGATATCATCGCCTACTTGAAGCAATTATGAGCTTTCGGGGGCACTGCGAACGGCAAATACCAGAAACAGTGTTGCGGTAAATAACAACATGGCTCCGGCCTGGTGGATTACCGCCAAGGTAGTCGGGACCACCAGCAGCAGGGTGGAAACACCCAATGCAAACTGCAAGATTACGGCAAGCAGCACCAGCCACAGCGCAGTGACGACGAAACGGTCGAGCTGCAGCCGACGGCAGTAAAGATACAGTCCCACGATCAGCACGATGCCCAATTCTGCCAGCAGCCGGTGATTAAATTGTACGGCCGCGATATTCTCGAACAGGTTGCTGTACCAGGGTTGGTGCTGTAGGTAATATTCCGGTACGAAACGACCGTCCATCAAAGGGAAGGTGTTGAACGCAAAACCGGCTTTCAACCCGGCGACAAAGCCGCCGGATGCAGCCGTGATAAACACCAGGCCCGCAATCAACCAGGTGAAGCGACGCAGACCTGCCAGCTGCATATTGGGGCCAGATGGGCGCGAAAAAAATAAGCTCTGCGCCTGCCAAAAAATATAGCCATAGAGAATAAAGGCAGCCAGCAGATGGGCAGTGAGGCGATATTGGCTGACATGGGGTCGGTCGACCAGTCCACTTTTGACCATGTACCAGCCCAGAATACCTTGCAATCCACCGAGAATGAACATGATGATCAGTTTTGGCCGCAGGGCAGGCTTGATCTTGCCACTGACCAGGAAATAGAGAAACGGCAACAGAAAAATAACCCCAATCAAACGCCCCCAGACCCGATGCACGTACTCGAGCAGAAAAATCTGTTGATAGCCCGACAAATCCATATCGGGATTCAATTTGTAGAATTCTGGTGTCAGCTGATACTGACGAAAGGATTCTACCCATTGAGAATCAGTGAAAGGTGGAATCCAGCCCATGAGTGGATCCCACTGCACCATGGACAGGCCGGAGTGGGTCAGGCGGGTCGCACCACCGAGAATCAGCATGAATAAAATTGTGGCACAAACCACAAACAGCCAGATGGCAATCTGGCGATCATAACGTTTACTTATTGGCATGGTTTTCCTCTGAAGTGATGGAATCGTTACCCGTTTTTCTACCGCGCAGCATTACCGGCAACACCACGACAGCGAACAGAATACCACTGACTACCGAGATTATACCGCCAACACCGATCAGATCCTGGGGGGAAATAAAGCTTTGGATTTGCAGATCCTGGGTTGTTCCGAGGATCTTGCGTTTCATCCCGTAGCCACCGCCCCAGGCGAGTCCGGCAATATGCAGGAATTGCCCGAAGGCATACATCAAGATCTGGATATTGGCCCATTTCAGATTGGGTCTGGAGAACCCAAAGCCGGGCAGCCAATAATAGGTCATGGCCATGAATGCCATGGTAATGGCCACCGTAGAGCCATGGTAGTGGGCGGTAATCAAGGTGCTGCTGGTGCCGATAAACAGGCCCAGAATACCACCCACAGCAAACAGTAGCAGTGAACTGAGCAGGCCCAGATAGAGGTGCTTGTTATCAGCAGTCGGTAACGGACCCTTCAACATCGCCCACAGTACGGCCAAGCCAATAACAAACGGGGAGATGCCGTTGCCATCCTCCATCAGGCGGACGAAGAAAAGGATAAATCCAGGCTCACCGCTGCGGTATTGAACAAAAGGCAGAAACGAAAACAGGACAAGAATCAGACTGAAGGCCAGTGCAGCGAATATAATTCTTGAGCTAACCGGGGTTTTTAGCCCACAGATATTCATCAACCACAGCCAACAGGCCGCCAGAAAAGCGGTATGGGTAAATTGCAGAATGTGGCCTCCAGCCCAGAACAGCGGCTCGTAATAGGCTCGGTGCTGGAGGTCACCAGGCAATTGCAGCCAGCTCCAGAACAGGGCCAGTATGGAGAGCAATGTGATTACGGCTGCGGTCCAGATCGAGAATCGCAGGCAGCCTTGTGGGTCATCCCGAAAGGTGCTTTTTAGCGGTATGAAAAGAATGCTACGTAGTGACAGAATCAGAATTCCGCCACCGAAAACAATCATGCCTTTGATGAAATAGCGATTTTCCAGCATTGGCACATAGTTATTGGTCAGTGGATTGGCTTTGTCGGTCAGTGGCGATATGGCGACCAGAATACCTCCGGCGATAACCAGCGACAGTGCCATTCGGGCGCTGTTAATGGCGCGATCCGTGGTGTTCAGGGTCCAGAAGACGCCACCGATCGCCAGCAGCCACCACAGTACAGTGAAATCCACGTGCAGCACCAGTGCGGTGTAAAAAAAATCCTTCCATGGCATGTCATACGTTGTTCGGGCCAGCGCCAGTAACAGGGGATATACTCCTGAGGCAAGTAAAAATCCGACGGCCACGTACAGCCAGGCGATGGCCATTTTGTCCTTTGGTTTTTCGTTCAAGGGGAGGAAATAGTTCATTGTGTCTCTCGATTGGCTCAGTTGAATCAGTTTTGGGAAGGTGCTTCGATAACCAGCAGTTTGGTGATCATGGAGGCGTGGCCAAGGCCACACCATTCACCACAAAGTAACTGAAAACGTCCTGTTTTGTTGGGTGTAAACGCCACCACCTTGAATTCGTCCGGCTTGATCCGATACATCATGCGCAGCTCATGAACCACAAGAGCGTGGCGCATATCCAGGCTCGCAAGGTGCAGTCGGTATGGTTTGCCCCGTTCCAGTTCAAGATAATAATTGCCCCAGTTAAAATTACGGGCCAACAGGTAAATGTCCGAACCTGGAGGTGAATGGACGATTGAAATTTCCCCCTCCCGGCGTACTGTATAGCGAGAAACCATGTTGTTGACTTGCTCTTTGAAGTCATTGATTTGAGCCGGTACAATTTTCTGTTTTGTGACGGTAACGTCAGGCTGGTTGTGGATGACGTATCTGGACAGCAAACCGACAAGCAAGGCCGAGAGGACCAAAACACCGAGCAGCAGGCCCGTGTTGACACGTTTTTTTGGTAGTTTCCCGCTGGTCACTGGCTGATTCTTTCTGGTTTGTGAAGCCGCTCTTGAGGTGGGGCATTATAGCCCAGAGTAGTGACCAGAAACAGGCTCGGGCTGACACACCGTTTCACATAAGGGCTGAGCAGATAAAGGGATGATGCCATGTTGGTATTGTTCCAGTTTGGGGTTGATGCTGATGCGTGCGAGTATGCCTACGGCACAGCAATCCCCGGTTTGTCTGGGTGGTTTGCACAGGTTGTGGCATGCAATAAATCGATCGCTGCTGGCGGCACAGGGTGTTGTGGCTTCGGTGACGGTAAAGCGACATACTGTGGCGCAATAGCACCGATGGCAGTACCGTGGTCTGGTTGATGAACGGGATGAGTCTTGTAACCGGCGGTT
>CAYQAP010000042.1:0-5394 GCA_964415515.1 uncultured Gammaproteobacteria bacterium
TATCTGTTGCGATCTTGTCGTATATCCAGACTTCTCGCCGTTGTTCATCAGTTGACACTATGTTTGGCGAACCTAAGACTTGAGCTACGCTGGCACCGCTCATGCCGACCCTAATTTCCCTCTGAACCTTGCCAACAGTCATTCGGTCAGCGGAATCATCTTGGACTGCTTCTCGATGCTGTGCTGCTGTCATGCAACCAGATAAAAGCGACACAGCCATTGCTGTTACTAGTAGTTTTTTCACGATTACTTCTCCTTCTGTGATGTGTGTTTTGAAACATAACGCTTGAGATAACCAGACCCCAAAGCCGTCGAAGCTGGTTAAAATTATTAAATAGTTATTACAAATATACCCTTTTCGATCAACGAAAACTAGAGCCGGCTTTTGGGGTCTTATACACGCATGTACTGAAAAAACCCTGGACCGATATTCAACTGGTTAAACCACCCCGTATAACGCGTATCCCCGATATTATTACAGTCGGGGAGGTCCGCAAATTGCTCATGGCCACGGATAAACTCAGCTATCGGGTATTCTTCTTTACCCTCTACAGCATGGGCCTTCGTCTGGGGGAAGGTCTCAGACTGCAGATCGGCGATATTGATGCTCCGCGTCAACGGGTACATATCCGCAATGCCAAAGGCAATAAAGATCGTCTCGTGCCGTTGCCGGATAAAACCCTGCAGGTGTTACGCCGCTTCTGGTCGCTGCATCGACATCCCCAGTTCCTCTTTCCCAGTCACAAACGGGGACTCAAGAAGGCGCATCTGGCCTCGATGCCCATGGATCGCGGCGGGGTTCATGTGACCATGGCGGCCGTGGTGCACGAGAAAGGTTTAAAAAAAGATCTCCTGTCGATCTTTATGAGCAAATCACAATTTGACTTCATGGGAAAAGGTTTTTTATCTTCTATACTCACTCGAAAGTCTTAGCGTACCACAAACACCGATTGGTTGGCGTGGCGTACAACCCGGGCGGCATTGGGGCCGATGAGAAAGTCGGCTTTTTCAGGGCGATGTGAGGAGAGCACAATTAAATCACAGCCGAGTTCATTGGCATGGATGAGAATCCGTTTGTAGATGCTCCCGCTGACGGCACGCACTTCACCCCGTAACACATCCGGGATGTGTTGTTGTGCAAAGGCCTCAAGCTGCTTTTTTACTTCTTTCAAAGCATTCTCGGCGAAGTCGCGTGGGAAATAACTGCCTACAACCGGCATGCCATAGTCCGGGACTACGGTCAGTACATGGATTTTCGCTCCATAATGAGCGGCCAGATTGGTGGCTACCGGTGCGGCTTTTTCCCATAAACTTTTGTGGCCAAGATCAATTGGCAAAAGGATCGATTGATACATTTCTCTTTCCCCACTAGGTGGCCGTAGCTTCTGTGGCTATGGATTTTCGGCGGCGTGAAAGCTGCAGGGTGATGATCAGCCCGAGTAGTAGCAGTGCCGGGATGTAGAATAGCTCCTTGGGTCTGCGATCACGCTTGACCAGTACCGTGTCGATCACGATTGGGTAATCGGGGTCACCCAAGGTGAACTCTTTTTGAAACCGTTCCTTCAGGTCTTTGTCCTTGAAGTTCCAGGCAAAGCCATCGAAAACCACCTGGCCATCCTCTGCAAGTACGTTGATACCGGCGTTTGTCAGGCGGGCTTCCCCATCGTCAGCTCTTTTTCCGAGATTGATCTGGATATTGGTCTGGTTTTTGATGTCAGGATTGTCAAAGTCCGGGCCAACCAGTTTCAGGCGTACTGCGGTGTTGTCCGGCAGTTTGCTGATGATACCAAGGGTTTGATTGCCCGGATTGGCAGTAAATGGCGGAGACACCTGGTCGAGCCAGTAGCCTGGACGAAACAGGGTAAAGGCAATCAATAACAGCGCCACTGTTTCCCATATCCGGCTTTTGGTAAAAAACCACCCTTGTGTTGCCGCAGCAAACAGCATCATTGCCACGACCGCAACAATAAATACAAAAATTGCCTGCAGTGGTCCGATATTAATCAGCAGCAGGTCGGTATTGAACAGGAACAGGAACGGCAGCAGAGCGGTACGGATGTCATAGCCAAAGCCTTGCAGGCCGGTCTTGATCGGATCACCTTTTGAAATGGCCGCCGCCGCATAGGCTGCCAGCCCCACCGGCGGGGTATCATCAGCAAGAATACCGAAATAGAACACGAACAGATGTACTGCCACCAGCGGCACAATGAGTCCGGATTTGGCGCCAAGCGCCACGATCACCGGGGCCATCAGGCTGGAGACCACCAGATAATTGGCGGTCGTCGGTAGCCCCATGCCCAGCACCAGGCTCATGATCGCCACCAGCACCAGCATGACCAGCAGGTTGCCACCAGACAGGTATTCGACAAGTTCACCGACCATGGCATGCGCACCGGTCAGTGAAATTGAGCCGACAATGACACCGGCAGCGGCTGTGGCAATGCCGATTGCGATCATGTTGCGCGAGCCTGCGATCATGCCTGCAACGGTCTCGGCCACACCGCGTGCAAAGTTCATGGAAATGGTGCCCTCGTGGCGGATGACGCCTTTGATGACATGTTGGGTCAGGGCCACAAAAATCATCGCCAGCGTGGCATAAAAGGCTGACAGCTCGGGGGAGAGTTTGTCTGGTGTCGGCAGGATACTCCACAGTAAAATGATGATAGGCAAGAGGAAATAAAGTCCGGTTATTGCGGTTTCACCGGCCTTTGGTAATTCCAGAATCGGTCCCTCGGGGTCATCATCTACCAGGTCGGGTCGTTTTGCTGCCAGCCAGATCAATACCAGATAGGCCACGCCGGCAACGGCCATGACCACCACCATGGAAAGCCCGGGTGCCACCACTTTGACCCAGCCCAGGGTGTAATAGACGAGGAAAAACAGTAGTGATATGCCGATAAACCCGGTCAAAAAACCGATCGCCTTTTGTGCCATCGTCAAGGTGCTTGGCGGTTTTTGCAACCCTTTAAGATCCAGCTTGCAGGCTTCCAGATGCACAATGTAAACCAGTGCGATGTAAGAGACCAGTGCCGGGATCAGCGCATGCTTTAACAGCGTCGTGTATTCCACTCCGGTGAACTCGGCAATCAGGAAGGCTGCTGCACCCATCACCGGTGGCATCAACTGGCCGTTGGTGGAGGAGGCCACCTCAACGGCACCGGCTTTTTCTGGGGTAAAGCCGGTCCGCTTCATCAGGGGAATGGTAAAGGTGCCGGTAGTGACGACGTTGGCGATCGAAGAGCCAGAATACAGCCCGCTCAAGGCCGAAGCGATGACCGCCGCTTTCGCCGGACCGCCCCGGAAATGGCCGAGCAAGGCAAAGGCAATCTTGATAAAATAGCTGCCCGCACCCGCCTTCTCCAAAATGGCACCGAACAGCACGAATAAAAAAATCATCTGTGTAGATACCGCCAGCGGTTTGCCGAAGATCCCTTCTTCCTGCATCCAGAAATGCCAGGTGCCCTTTATGAATGAAGCACCACCCCAGTTGCCACCACCAATATAGACATAGGCCATCAAGATTCCGGCAACGATCACCAGTGGTAGTCCCAGTGATCGGTATACCGATAGGGTCAGAACCGCAATACCGATCACCGCAATGGCCATATCGTATGTAACCTGCGGGTTGCTAAAATCACCAGCCCGGTTGGCGATATTGGCGTCCATCACCACCATATAAAGAATGGTGATCGAACCCAGGATCAGCAGAACCCAGTCATAGGACGGCACCCGGTCACGCACCGCAGTCTTCCATAGGGGATAGGCCATGGTGGCCAGAACCAGCGAGAACATCAGATGGATTTTTCGCGAAATCGATAGGTTGCCGATAAACATGAAGAAATCGATTTGTGTCACTTCTGTCAACAGCGAGGGCAGTGGGGAGGCGATATAGAGTTGATAGATCGCCCAGACAAAACACAGTACCGGGATCAGTTTACGTTGCCAGCCTTGCGGATTACGTGCGCCAGTTTCGACCTCGGCCACCAGCTCATCGGCTTTCATTGTGGATTGCATTTTCGACATTTTTTTCTCCCCTGCACACTTAGGAGGCTGTCGACAGTCTCCTGGGGCGCACACAAAATGCATGCGCAGCTGTGTCGCCGTGGAGTCGCAGGCAAGCTGTGTTCAACCGCCTGTTTCACGGGGTTGAAGCGGAGCGGGAAGAATTCCCGCTCCGTTGTTACCGGGCTATTTTATCCAGCCTCTTTCCTTGTAGTATTTCAAGGCGCCGGGATGAATCGGTGCGGAAAGACTGTCTGTGATCATTTTTTTCGGATCCAGGTTGGCAAAGGCCGGGTGCAGTTTCTTGAACTGACCAAAATTATCAAAGACTGCCTTAACGACCACATAAACGACATCATCCGGCACATCTGCGCTGGTTACGAACGTGGCGCCGACACCGAAGGTGACGATATCTTTTTTATTGTTGTACATACCGGCTGGGATGGTCGCACGGCGGTAGTACGGGGTACTGTCAACCAGTTTTTTGATCTTCGGCGACCAGGCATTCACCAGGTGCGAGGCGCAGGAGGCAATCGATTCCTGGGTCAGTGCCGACGGGTGACCGACCAGCCAGTAATAGGCATCGATTTTGCCATCACACAGTGCCGATGCGGTCTCGGCAGATTTCATATGAGCGGCCAGCTTCAGATCAGAGCGCTTCCAGTCCATGGCCTTTTCAATCACTTCCCAAGTGCCCAGTGTTCCGGAACCCGGGTTGCCGATATTAACCCGTTTGCCTTTCAGATCAGTGATATTGCTGATGTTGGCATCGTCTCGAGCGATGATGGTGACCGGTTCAGGATGGACCGAGAAGACCGCACGCAATTTCTTGAAGGGTCCCTTATCCTTGAATTTAGACGTACCATTGTAGGCATGAAATTGCCAGTCCGACTGCGCTACACCAAAGTCCAGCTCGCCGGAGCGAATGGTATTGATATTGTAAATTGAACCGCCGGTGGATTCGGCCGAGCAGCGGATGCCGTGTTTTTTGCGGCCCTTGTTCACGAGCCGACAGATGGCACCACCGGTTGGATAATATACTCCGGTCACACCACCGGTGCCGATCGAAACATAGCGATCTCCAGCCGCCATCGTACCGGTTGTCGACATCACCATCAACAGACTGGCCGATGCCATACTGACAAATATTTTCTTCATAGTATTCCTCCTGATCTGGTTAAATTATCCTGACATAGCGTCCAGGTGATTACCCGTGAATAGAGATCTTGCTGTGAAAAATCGATTTTCAGGAGTAGCTTAGCAGTTAGCTACTAATTCTCGGACAGCCTCCTGCACGTGTGTGCACAGCATACAGTGCACGGGAAGTATAGAAGTCTTTTTTCATCAAAGTCAACCGCCTTCATGGTTGTGTTGATTCGGCAGGCCCGGGCG
>CAYQAP010000042.1:5494-16839 GCA_964415515.1 uncultured Gammaproteobacteria bacterium
GTTGTGTTGATTCGGCAGGCCCGGGCGGGTGCAGTCCGATTTTTTTGTTGCGGCGCATGGTTTACATCCCCTGTTTTTTTCGTACTCTGCGCTTGCATTGGCTGGGAAAATCGTCCGGATAGGCCATGGTCAGTCGGGAAGTGGGCGTGGTAAGCTTTACACTTGAAGGAGTCTTGGTGAACATTGCTTGAGGACGTGACGGTGTGTGATATTCCGACCTTGCGGAAAGTGCTGCAGGACAACAAAGTGATCGCAGTTGTTGGTCTGTCTGCACGCTGGTATCGGCCCAGTTTCTTTGCCGCCAAGTATTTGCAGGAGAAAGGCTACCGAATTATTCCGGTCAATCCCAATTATAACGAAATCCTCGGTGAAAAATGCTATCCCGATCTGTCTTCGATCCCAGAGCCGGTCGATGTTGTGGATATCTTTCAGCGTTCTGAATCGGTGCCGCCTTTTGTCGAACAAGCGATCCTGATCGGCGCCAAGGTGGTGTGGATGCAGCTGGGCGTAATCCATGAGGCGGCCGCCAGGCAGGCTCGTGGTGCGGGTCTGGAAGTGATTATGGATCGCTGTATGAAAATCGAACATGCCCGGTTGTTTGGTGGGCTCAATTTTATCGGGGTCAATACCGGTGTGATTTCCTCGCATCGGCCATTGTAATGCGGATGTAACAATAATGGGGGCACGGTATGGCAGATCGTAAGTTCGGATTTGAAACCCGCTGCCTGCATGCCGGCCATGTGCCGGATGCAGCAACCGGATCACGTGCAGTGCCGTTATATCAGACCGCATCCTATGTCTTCGATGATACCGAGCAGGCGGCTAGCCTGTTTAACCTGCAAACTTTCGGCAACGTTTATTCCCGGCTCTCAAATCCGACGACGGCTGTGTTTGAGGAACGCATGGCCAGCCTCGAAGGGGGCAGGGCGGCAGTGGCAACGGCTTCGGGCATGGCCGCACAGATGGTGGCACTCTTGACGCTGTTACAAAACGGGGATGAAGTGGTTGCGGCACGTACCCTCTATGGTGGTACCTATTCGCAGCTGGCGGTGACCTTCGATCGCCTGGGTATTACCACAACGTTCGTTGATCCGGATGATCCGGAAAATTTTCGTTCTGCCATCACGAACAAGACCCGCGTGGTTTATGCAGAAACCATTGGTAACCCGCTGAACAATGTACTGGATATTGAAGCTGTTGCAGCGATTGCGCATGAAAACGATATTCCTTTACTGCTTGACAATACCTTTGCTTCACCGTATCTGTGCCGACCCCTAGATTTCGGTGCGGATATTGTGGTGCACTCGGCTACCAAGTTTATCTGTGGTCACGGCACCTCAATCGGTGGTGTGTTGGTGGAGTCCGGTCACTTTCCCTGGGACAACGGCAAGTTCCCGGGCCTGACCGAGCCTTCGAGGGGGTATCACGGGGTGCGTTTTTATGAAACCTTCGGTGATTTTGGTTTCAGCATGAAGTGTCGCATGGAAACCCTGCGTACCATGGGACCTGCTTTGAGTCCATTCAATGCCTTTTTATTCCTGCAAGGTCTGGAGACGCTGCCCATCCGCATGCAGCGTCATTGTGCCAATGCGCTGGCGGTGGCCCGGCATCTGTCGCAGCATCCACAGGTGGCCTGGGTCAAGTTTGCTGGTTTGCCCGATAGCCCGTATCATGATTTGGCGGCCCGTTATCTGCCAGAGGGGGCGGGTTCAGTACTGACCTTCGGAGTCAAAGGTGGGCAGACAGCGGGTGTGCACTTTATCGAAAGTGTGCAATTTCTAAGTCATCTGGCCAATATCGGTGATGCCAAAACTCTGGTGATTCACCCGGCTTCTACCACCCACCGCCAGTTGTCCGAACAGGAGCAAGCGCAAGCGGGCATCAGCCAGGAAATGATTCGGATCTCGGTGGGGCTGGAAACACTGGATGATATTCTCTGGGATATTGATCAGGCACTGGAACAAGCTGCAGCCAGGTCTTGACTGCAACAGATGCATTACGAATAAGGTGGATTGCCATGGGTTGTTGCCATTATTATGAATTGACTGAGCATTGTGAACAAATTTTCAGTGTCGATGTTTCGGCAATCAAGTTTGGACCTGGCGCGCTGGCTGAAGTCGGAGAAGATGCCCGGGCCCTGGGACTGCGTCGGGTGGCACTGTTTACCGATCCCAGGGTGCGGGCATTGCCGGCCTTTGAAACCCTGAGCCAATCACTGCGCCTGTCCGGGGTGGATGTTGCTGTTTATGATGAAGTTCAGGTCGAGCCTACCGATGCCTCTTTTCGAAAAGCCTCGCGCTTTGCTCAGGATGGGCAATTTGATGGTTTTATTTCTTTGGGTGGCGGTTCGGTAATGGATACCTGCAAGGCAGCCAATCTGTATAGCACCTTTCCGGCCGATTTCCTGACCTATGTCAATCGGCCCTTGGGTCTGGGACTGGCAGTGCCTAGTGCACTCAGGCCACATATTGCTTGTCCCACGACTGCCGGTACCGGCAGTGAGTGTACCGGTGTGGCGGTATTCGATTTCCTCGAGCAACGGGTCAAAACCGGCATTGCCTCGCATCAATTACGCCCGACCCGGGCGGTTATTGACCCTACAGTCACGGCCAGTCTGCCGGCCAATGTTGTGGCTGCCAGTGGTTTTGATGTGCTCTGTCATGCGTTGGAATCCTATACTGCGCGGCCTTTCAGTGTCCGTGACCGCAGCCCCGCGCCGGGACTGCGGCCCATGGGCCAGGGTGCGAATCCCTATAGTGATATGGGCAGCTGTGAAGCGTTGCGGCAATCAGGGCGTTTTCTGCTGCGTGCTGTGGCCGATGCCAGCGACACCGAAGCCCGGCATGGTATGATGTTTGCTGCCACCCTGGCCGGCATTGCTTTTGGCAACTGTGGCGTGCATGTACCGCATGGTATGTCCTATTCTGTGGCCGGTCTGATCCGGGATTTTCAGCCAATCGGCTACCCGGATGATGAACCGATTTGCCCGCACGGCATGTCTGTTATTGTCAATGCTCCCAGTGCCTTCCGTTTTACCGGCCCGGCTTGCCCGGATCGGCATCTGCAGGCAGCAGCACTGCTTGGCGAGGATATAGGTGGGGCCACGGCCGAGGATGCTGGAGAAGTCGTGGCACGGGTCCTGGAAAAAATGATGCGAGCTACGGCTATGCCTAACGGAGTTGGCGCTGTGGGCTACAATGAAACCGATATTCCTGCGCTTGCAGCAGGAGCCATCGCCCAGCAGCGGTTGTTGCAGAATTCACCGCGACCGGTCGACGAACAGACCCTGACAGGGCTGTATCGCAATGCCTTGTCCTATTGGTAACCCTCACGGAGGTAGCGTTATCCCAGTGTGCCATCCGGATACAGCCCGCAGTGAATGGACAATCCTTGCCAGGGGCTGTAACAAGGAACTGGGTCCTGCGAGTCACTCTTTGCTGGCGAATTGAGTGGCGGCCTGTGGTGTCACACGTGCTAGCATCGGCACGGCCAGTCCGCGTGTGCGCCTTGTGGTGACTTGTTGCTTGGCTCGCCGTGTACGTGGGTAAGATCTCGAAAGACAACTAGCAGGATAGAGGAACCCGAACTATGCAACTGTTATCCCCTACGAGCGGAAAATTTGATGATATTTGTCAGCAATTTCGCTGGCAAGTACCCGAGCACTTCAATATCGCAGCGGCCGTCTGTGATCGTCATGCTGATGGTCATGGGGACACCGCAATTTTCTGGGAGAGCTCGGATGGTCAACGCTTGACCGCGAGCTTTGACCAATTGCTAGACCAGACGAATCGCCTGGCGAACGCCTTGCAGGCTTTCGGAGTAAGGCCCGGAGACCGGATCGGGATTATCCTGCCACAACGGATCGAGGCGGTGGTCGCTCACATTGCCAGCTACAAACTCGGGGCCATTGCCTTACCACTGGCGGTCATGTTCGGCCGCGATGCACTGGATTATCGCCTGCGTAACAGTGGTGCCAAAGTCGCACTGGTGGATGCTTCACGGCACGAAGTCGTGGAATCACTCCAACAGGGATTGCCCTCGCTGCAACTGATTATCGACTGTGATGCACAGGTGGGGGAGTCCAGTTATCGAGATTTGTTGTCACAAGCCTCAGCGCAGTTTAAGACCCTGGATACCCTGGCCAATGATCCGGCTCTGCTGATTTACACCTCGGGCACCACCGGTCCTCCGAAGGGCGCACTTGTCGCACATCGGTCTTTGATCGGCAACTTGCCCGGGTTCGAGATGTCCCAGAATTTTTTTCCACAACAGCAAGACGTGATGTGGACGCCTTCCGATTGGGCCTGGACCGGCGGGCTGCTCGATGCCCTGCTGCCATCGCTTTATTATCGTCGGCCGGTACTGGGTTATATGGCACGCGGGTTTGATCCTGAAAAAGCCTGTGATTTAATGGCTCGTTACCGTGTGACAAACAGTTTTTTAGCCCCCACTGCGCTGAAGATGTTACGCCAGATGGGGAATATCCAGGAACGTTACCAACTGAGTTTGCGCAGCATAATGTCGGCTGGGGAACAGGTTGGTGAAGAATTGATTTATTGGGCACGTGATTTTCTCGGTGTCACCATCAATGAAATGTGGGGCCAGACGGAATTTAATTACCTGGTTGGTAACTCACATACCGTAATGCCGGTCAAACCGGGATCCATGGGCAAGCCCTATCCTGGCCATGATGTGATGCCCATCGATGCAGCGGGTCAGCCGGTTGCGGTCGGTGAGGTGGGTGAATTGGCCGCTTGTTGCATCGGGGATCCAGTGATGTTTCTGGGATACTGGAAAAATGATGAGGCGACTCGCGGCAAGCGGGTTGGCGACTGGTTTTTGACAGGGGATCTAGGGCGAAGGGATGAGGACGGTTATTTATGGTTCCTGGGGAGACGAGATGATGTCATTAGCAGTTCCGGCTATCGCATCGGCCCTGGAGAAATCGAGGACTGCCTGATTAAACATCCGGCCGTAGCACAGGCTGCCGTTATCGGCAGCCCCGATGCCTTGCGAGGAGAAATCGTTAAAGCGTACGTGGTGCTGGCAGCAGGAACTGAGGCTGGTGCAGCACTAAAAGCCAGTATTCAGCAGCATGTTAAAGAGAATCTGGCGGCGTATGAATATCCACGAGCCATCAATTTTATCGACAGTTTGCCAATGACCACCACGGGCAAGGTGAGAAGGCTGGAATTACGGCGTTTGGATCAGGAGGGGGTGTAGGCTACTTGCTTGCAGACCCGGCATACCACCTGGATTCAATGCAAAAGCCTTTCCAAGGTCATTTGTCCAAGTGCTTGAGCATGCTGCCCAATGGTTTGCCGCCGAGTAAGTGCATATGTAAGTGGGGGACAACCTGGCCGCCATCGTTGCCACAATTCACAATCAAACGGTAGCCGTCTTCGGCAATGCCTGCTTCGCCAGCAAGACGCCGGGCGATACTAAACAGCTTGCCAAGCATCGGCTCATCACTTTCTTCAATATCATTAACACTTGGTATCGGCTTGTTGGGTACAATAAGGACATGTACGGGAGCCTTTGGGGCAATATCCCGAAAAGCGGTGACCTGATCGTCTTGGTAGATGATGTCTGCAGGTATTTTGCCACAGATGATGTTTGTAAATAGCGTGTCTTGCTGCATATGGGAGATTTCCTGGTGTGGTGTGGGACATAAAGATGAAACCTTAACGGAGATCCAAGAGTAATGAAAGCGTTTACCGCATTTCGCATTCATAAAGATGGCAAAGGAGTTAAAGCCGGCTTTGAGCAACTAATGATCGATGACCTGACCGAGGGTGAAGTCGTCATCAAGGTCAGCTATTCCGGTATTAACTACAAAGATGCTCTGGCAGCGACTGGCAAAGGCCGAATTTTGCGCAGCTATCCGCTCAATGGTGGGGTTGATCTCGCGGGCCGGGTGGTCCAGTCACAGGTGGATGCCTTGGTTGAGGGGGATTCCGTGTTGGTATGTGGCTGTGGATTGTCCGAAACGGTGGATGGTGGTTTTGCCGAATATGCGCGTGTTCCAGGGTGTTGCGTGGTCAAAATGCCGGATGGACTGGATGAATATGAGGCCATGATCATCGGCACAGCCGGGTTCACCGCAGGATTGGCAGTGCAGCGCATGGAGGATAACGGCCAAGCACCGGATATGGGGCCGATTCTGATCACCGGGGCGACCGGTGGAGTGGGCAGTTTGGCCATCAATATGTTTTCGCAGCTCGGTTACGAGGTCGTTGCCTTGAGTGGCAAAACGGATCAAGACAATTACCTTACATCTCTGGGTGCCAGCCACTGTATTGATCGCAATACCCTGAATATGGGTGAAAAACCGATGGAGAAGGCACTCTGGGCGGGTGCGGTTGATAACCTCGGTGGCCAGACCCTGTCTTGGTTGACCAGGGTGATAAAACCTTGGGGCAGCATTGCTTCGATCGGTTTGGTGCAGGGTTGGAATGTGGAGACTACGGTCATGCCGTTTATCCTGCGGGGCGTGTCTATCCTCGGGATCAACTCGATCGAAATGCCCACGGCGGTGCGAGAAAAGGTATGGACCCGACTCGGCGCAGATCTTAAACCAACCAGGCTTAACCACATTGTCGCCAAGACCATTGCTTTTAGCGAACTGCCAGGCGTTTTTGATGAGTACATGCAAGCGCGGGTTGTCGGCCGGACTGTCGTACGGATTGCCGACTGAATTGCTATCTGCGAGTATAGTGATGCAACCAAGGATGAAGCCATCTGCAATATACCGAAAATTTCAGGATGTTATGTGTGAAATAGAGGATACGTTATGCGCATTGCGGTAATCGGCATGGGGTATGTGGGATTGCCATTGGCAGTGGAGTTGGGTTGCCATTATTCGACCACGGGGTTTGACCTCAAGGCTTCCCTGATCGAGGCCTACGGTGAAAGCCTTGACCCAATGGGGGAGGTGAGTTCCGATACCTTTAAGGCCGCTGAAAAACTGACATTTACTACTTCGATAGAAGATCTGACCGGTCATGATATTTATATTATCGCCGTCCCAACCCCGGTAGATGAGGCCAAGCAGCCCGATCTTTCGCCACTGCGATCCGCCAGCAAGATCGTCGGCAAAGTACTGGGCAAGGGTGCAATTGTGGTCTTTGAATCGACGGTCTACCCCGGTGTTACCGAAGAATTCTGTGCCCCTGTCCTGGAACAATATTCTGGCCTCCAGTGGCCGCAGGATTTTCATGTGGCCTATTCTCCTGAGCGAATCAATCCAGGAGACAAGGCGCGGACTCTGACCCGGATCATCAAGGTTGTTTCTGCTGACAGTCCTGAAGTGCTGGCTAAGGTGACTGCACTCTATGGTTCTATTATCACTGCCGGTGTCTATCAGGCATCGAGCATTAAGGTTGCCGAGGCGGCCAAGGTGATCGAAAATACCCAACGCGATCTCAATATAGCCTTTGTGAATGAACTGGCAATTATTTTCGATAAAATGGGTATAGATACCGAAGAAGTATTGAAGGCAGCGGAAACCAAGTGGAATTTTTTGCCTTTCAGGCCGGGCCTTGTCGGAGGACATTGTATCGGGGTAGATCCCTATTATCTGACCTCCAAGGCGCAGTCACTCGGCTATTTGCCGGAAGTCATTCTGGCTGGTCGGCGAATCAACGACGGTATGGGCAAGTTTATTGCCGAGAAAACGGTCAAGATGATGTTCGCTCGAGGCCTCGATAATTCAGCCAAGGTATTGGTCTGTGGACTGACCTTCAAGGAGGATTGTTCAGATTTACGCAACAGTCAGGTGCTGAAAATACTCGATGAGTTGAATGTCTATGGTCTTAAAGTGCTGGTGCATGACCCGGTAGCTGACCCAGCACAGGCAAAAAAATGCTGCGGAGTGGAGCTACTGAACTGGGATGCGATTCCGGCAGTCGATGCCGTTCTACTCGCGGTTCCTCACCAGCAATTGCTTGCCAGGGGGATTGACTCGATTCTGGGGAAGGTATCACCGAACGGTGTATTCATTGATGTTAAATCAGTTTTCTCGCCCGCTTTGTTCACAGAGACTGCGGTCGATTACTGGCGTTTGTAATATGCGAATATTGATCACAGGGGCAGCGGGTTTTATTGGTTCTACATTGGGTTTGCGTCTACTTGATCGGGGTGATGAAATCATTGGCGTCGATAATCTTAATGATTATTATGATGTCAATTTAAAAAGAGCTCGACTCGACAGGCTGAATAAGTATGAGAATTTTAAGTTCTTACTCGCAGATATTGCCGATCGACGAGCCATGGAGCAGCTTTTTGCCAGCAACCATTTCGATGCTGTGATGAATCTGGCCGCCCAGGCGGGAGTGCGTTATTCAATAGAAAATCCTTTGGCCTATGTGGATGCCAACCTCGTTGGTTTTGCCCATATCCTTGAAGGTTGTCGGCACAGCAAGGTGGACCACCTGGTTTTTGCTTCATCGAGCTCTGTTTATGGGGCCAATACCAAGCTGCCGTTTGCAGAGACAGACAACGTCGATCATCCGGTTTCACTCTACGCTGCCAGCAAAAAAGCCAATGAAATGATGGCACATTCCTATGCTCACCTCTATGGCTTGCCCTGTACCGGCTTGCGATTTTTTACCGTCTATGGGCCCTGGGGCAGGCCGGACATGGCGCTGTTCAAATTCACCAAGGGAATTTTAGCGGAAGAGGCAATTCCGGTGTTCAATCACGGTGATATGGTTCGTGATTTTACCTATGTGGATGATATTGTCGAAGGCGTAGTACGTGTACTGGATCAGCCGGCCGAGCCTTGCATGCAACGGGATGGAGTGCCTCCAGATCCCGCCACCAGCCAAGCACCTTATCGGATCTACAATATCGGTAACAGTCAACCGGTACCATTACTGCACTACATCGAGGTGTTGGAAGAAAACCTGGGTAAAAAGGTGAAGCTGGATTTGCTGCCCATGCAAGATGGGGATGTGCAAGCCACTTACGCGGATGTCAGTCGCCTGGAACATGATCTGGGATACCGGCCACAGACCTCAGTAGAAGTGGGTGTAGCCCGGTTTGTGCAGTGGTATCGAGAGTATTATGCAGTCGACTGAGTTAGTCCGTGTTAATGACAACCACACATTGCTGGTTGAGCCAGCAACACTTCGTCAATGGTTTTTAATCATGGCCAAGCCTAATCAAGACGAGCGGGCTCATGTGAATCTGCAGCGACAGGGTTACGAAGTCTATCGACCCTTGGCCAGAGTCCCAAAAAAGCAACGAGGCAAGCGGGTAGTGATAGTCGAATCACTATTTCCCCGTTATCTATTTATTCATTTGCAGCAGTTTCTGGACAATTGGGCACCGATTCGCTCGACCTATGGAGTTCTCACGCTGGTGCGATTTGGGCAGCTACCGGCTGTGGTACCCGATGACTTGATCAGCTTCTTGCAGGAGAATGAGGGGGATTTCGAAAAACGGGCTGTTAGTCTTGAAGATTTCAAGAAGAATGAAAGGGTCAGAATCGTTGCGGGGCCTTTGCGGGGCTGTGAGGCGATTTTTCAGCGCTATGATGGCAAAGAAAGGGCGGTATTGCTGCTGAAATTTCTTGGTCGAGTAAAAAAAGTCGTAATCCCTGTTCCAGCTGTCATTGGGGTATAGGGCTGATCTGATATGAATTAGAAGATACAGATACTGCGAATGCTTGCTAATATACAGTTTCTCTTGTTGTATATGGTGATGCTGCTGTTGCCTGGAATGTTGCTAACAAGCATTCTCAAGCTGAAAAATGCACGAAGTCTATTCATAATTCCTCTCTCAATTTGTATCTGGATTGTCAGTCTTGCACTGTCACGCTTTTATGGCAGTGATACAAAAACACTGGCCATCATCTATTTTGGAATAACAGCCACTCTTGGCTGTATCCAGTTGTTAAGCCCAAGAAATCGTGTTTTCTGTTCATGGGTTACTTACTGGGCCATATTTAGAAAAGAAAACTATCTCAGTATTCTTGCCGTGACGGGCTTTGTTGCGTATGCCATTTATGTTGGTCCGTACCTGGAAGTGCCGGCTGATAACCTGTGGCATCTATCTGTTGTCCAGGATATCTGGCAGCAACTGAATGCTGGTGAACTGGATTCAAAAACCCCCTGGTTTGCAGGTCTGTTTTCACCTCAGAGGGGGTATTATTGGCATAGCTTGTATGCTTTTGCAGCCTGGCTGACTGCAAATTCACTGATTCCTACTTACAATATGGTCTGGGTTGTTAATAGTGCCGCCCTCACAGTTGGCGTTTATCTGTTTTCCGAATATGTATTTCGCTCTATTTTTTCTCCTAAGGCGGTTAAATTCACAGCATTGCTGTCTGCACTTTTTTTTGTGTTATTTTTCGGAATCAGCGAGTTCAGTTATATAAGATATTATTCATTTGCCCCTGCTGGTTTAGGTTTGCTGGGCTATTTTGCATTTATCGTATTGTTCCATGATGTACTTCATTGCTCAGAGGGCAGACTGAGAAATCTGGCGCTTTCCGGGGTGTTGGTCCTGATGTTTTCCATGTGGCATACACAGGAAGCGCTGTTTATGATTGTCATGGCTTATGGGTTGCTTGTTCATAGTGTCTGGGATAACTATAAAAGCGACAGGGGAAAACACTTTACCTTTTTTGAGTTTTTTAAAAAGAATCGCTTTTTGTTGGTTTTGTTTGCAGTGGCAGTCATTGCCTATCTTATTGTTCATGGTTATCTCTATACCAACAGGATTCGACATGATCCGTTCACATATGGGCGTTTGATTGCGGTTACAGAGATTCTACCGTTTGTCAAGAATCTATATATTCTTGACCCAGTAAATGATTTTTATAAAGTTATTACTATCTGGGGGATTGCGGTGTACATGTTCTGGTTTGTTCACCACGCCAGATATCGATTGACTGGTTATCTCACGGTAGGAATGTGGGTACCTGTATTCACTGTTTTCAACCCGGTTTTTACCGATCTTTTTCTTCGCCTGGAGTCCTCAAATGTTTTGTGGCGTATAATTTTCCTTGTGCCATTGCCGTTTGTTGCTGCCTACTTATTGGTTGATAAGTATCATACGATAACATACCTGTCGAATACGAAAATACTGTCGATATATCATTCGCTGAAACTTATTATAGTGGCATTTATTTTTACTGCTCTCCTGTGGCCCGTCAATACCCGGTTCTTGTCTGCTTCATACAGCAAATTACCAATGTTGTCAAAAGTTGCGCCTCAATCAGATTACCGAAACTGGTCCGATATGTTGAATCAGTTGAATCAGTATCCAGAAAATGAAGTATTGACCGATCAAGTTACGGGCTATTTAATTAATGCACATAGCCATGCACACTATTCAGG
>CAYQAP010000042.1:16939-22690 GCA_964415515.1 uncultured Gammaproteobacteria bacterium
TATAATTATACTGTTGTGGTAGCATATGGGTCCATGAGGCTATATCAATGCGTATCACAGCCAAGCCAAAACGCGAATTAAAGAGATCATTCTTGTTTCATGCGATTTACCTGTAACACTGGCGTATATATTGAGTGCATGGGATATTTCCAATGACTGCTCAAGTGCAATATCAATAAATTTTACAGGTATCTCACGATAAGCAGCGAGAGCCAGTTTTTCCAATTGAAGATCTGCTGCCCAAATCCCAGCTTGTCATGATCGATCGAGTAGACCGGAGCAGGAGAATGCCAGATGAAAATCATGGGAACTTAGGGAGAGATATTGAAATAGTAGAATCAACACTTGACAGGTCAACGCATATCAGGAGACTGTCAAAGTATAGGAATCAGTAGGTTTGCTCCAGAAAAACCGGCACTTTCGCCATCCACAGTGGTCGTAGTGAAGTGTACGTAATTTGTGATTTTCGAGGATCGAGTCATGAACAATCCGCAGTATTCACCAGAGCCACGGGATCTGACATCACCCCCTGATCTGAAAAAAAGTGCTGGTACAGGCCCCTCTGCACACAAGCGGCCGGTTTTCCAGAACTTTATGCCGCCTTGTAACCAGGCTTGCCCAGCGGGGGAAAATATTCAGGGTTGGTTGGACAAAGTTTGCAACAAAGAGTTTGAAGAAGCCTGGCAATTGTTGATTGAAAATAACCCTATGCCGGCTGTACATGGCAGGGTTTGTTATCATCCTTGTGAGTCATCGTGCAACCGGGGATATATTGACAATGCGGTCAGTATTCATCAAGTCGAACGCTTTCTCGGTGATTTGGCACTAGAAAAAGACTGGAAGTGTAGGGTTTCTGGCCATCATTCAGGAAAGCGGGTGCTGATCGTCGGCGCTGGCCCCAGTGGTTTGTCCGCTGCCTATCATCTTCGGCGCATGGGACACGAAGTGGAAATTCGTGATGCTGGGCCGATTGCCGGTGGCATGATGCATTTCGGGATCCCGGCCTATCGCCTTCCCAGGAACATCCTGCGGGCGGAAGTCAGACGAATTGAAGAGATGGGGGTAAAAATCACCCTCGATCACAAGGTCGATGACCTGCGACAAGAGAAAGAAGAGGGCTTATTCGATGCTGTTTTTGTCGCCGTGGGCGCCCACATCAGCAAGAAAATCGATATCCCGGCCCGGGAAGCGGAGCGCATTATGGATGCGGTCAGTTATCTTCGGGATGTAGGGTCCGGTAAAACCCTCCAGCTGGGCCGTCGAGTTGCAGTCTATGGGGGCGGCAATACTGCCATGGATGCGGCGCGTACTGCAAAGCGACTTGGTGCGAAGGAAGCCCTGATTATTTATCGTCGTGATATGGAGAATATGCCAGCTCATCAGCTTGAAGCAGAAGAGGCGCTGGAGGAGGGCGTCAAGATCAACTGGTTACGGACCATAAAGGCGATCGATGTGGATCAGATCACAGTGGAAAAAATGACCATGGACGAGAATGGTCGGCCCCAGCCTACGGGTGAGTATGAAGTCCTGGTTGCTGACTCACTAATCATGGCGCTGGGACAAAATGTGGACTCCAAACTGCTGAAGAATTATCCAGAGATTGGCCACAATGACGATGGGACGGTGCAAGTGGACCAGCAGTTGATGACCGCTGCAGCGGGTATTTTTGCCGGTGGTGATATGGTGCCCAGTGAACGTACGGTCACGATAGCCACCGGACACGGCAAAAAAGCCGCCCAGAACATTCATGCATTCCTATCCGGAGGAGTGCACAGTCCGGTCGAAAAAACACCGGTTGTGGCCTTCGATGCCCTGCATTTGTGGTATTACACCGATGCCCACGTTTCCGAGCAACCGGTCATCCCCGTTCAGGACCGTTCCCAATCCTTTGATGAAGTCATGGGAGGATTAACGCGGCCCGAAGCCACCTACGAAGCCCATCGTTGTTACAGTTGCGGCAATTGTTTTTCCTGTGATGGCTGTTTTGGGGCCTGCCCTGAAAACGCCATTATCAAACTTGGCCCCGGCCGCTTTTATCAGGTGGATTATTCCAAGTGTACAGGCTGTAGCGCCTGTGCATTACAATGCCCGTCAGCGGCCATTCATATGGTTGATTTTCACTCCCTATAGCAGTGCGGGTACCCGAGTAGAATGGAGAGCATAACTGTGACTGAGGTTACCATGGAAAAAACCATCGACGGTGCAGAAGCCGCTGCACACGTGGCCTACCGAACCAATGAGGTCTGTGCGATTTACCCGATTACCCCATCTTCGACCATGGCAGAATTGGCGGATCAGTGGGCGAGTCAGCGTATTAGCAATATCTGGGGCAATATTCCTCTGGTGGTGGAAATGCAAAGCGAGGGTGGTGCGGCCGGTGCCGCACATGGCGCGCTGCAAACCGGAGCATTAACAACGACCTTCACAGCCTCACAGGGCCTGTTGCTGATGATTCCCAATATGTACAAAATTGCTGGCGAGCTGACCCCGACGGTCTTTCACGTTGCAGCACGCGCCCTGTCAACCCAGGGATTGTCAATTTTTGGTGACCACCAAGACGTAATGGCGGTGCGCATGACCGGATTCGCACTGCTTGCCTCGGCTTCTGTTCAGGAAAGCCATGATATGGCTCTGGTCACCCAGGCGGTAACGCTGGAGTCCCGTGTTCCCTTTATTCATTTTTTCGATGGATTTCGCACCTCCCATGAAGTGAGTAAAATTACCCTGCTCAGTGATGATCAGATCCGCGCCATGATCGATAATCAATGGGTTTATAACCATCGTGCACGGGCACTGAATCCGGACCAGCCTTTCATGCGGGGCACTGCACAAAACCCGGATACCTATTTTCAATCCCGAGAATCGTCCAGCCCCTACTACGTCAATGCCATTGATATTGTTGAACGGACTCTGCAGCGATTTGCCAAACTCACAGGAAGAAAATACGGATTGTTTGAATACTACGGTGATCCGAATGCCGAGAGGGTGATGGTTGTTATGGGTTCGGGCTCGGAAACCGCAATCACCACCGCCGAGCACCTCAATCAACTCGGAGATGCTGTTGGGGTATTGCGGGTGCGACTCTATCGGCCCTTCAGCGCCCAGCATTTTCTGCAGGCTTTGCCAAAATCGGCTACAAAAATTGCCGTAATGGACCGCACCAAGGAGCCTGGAAGCAGCGGTGAACCGCTTTATAAAGATGTGATAGCAGAGCTGGGACAAGCCTTTTCACGTGGTGAACGCGCGGTTATGCCCTCGGTGATCGGTGGGCGCTACGGTCTTAGCAGCAAGGAATTTACCCCCGCCATGGTGGCCAGGATATTTCAGGAGCTCACACTATCCCAACCGAAAAATAACTTTACCATCGGCATAAACGACGATGTCAGCGGTTCCAGTTTGGATGTGATTGCACCACTTAATATCGAATCAGAGAAGGTGGTTCGCGCACTGTTTTTTGGTCTGGGATCCGACGGTACCGTAGGTGCCAATAAAAATAGCATCAAGATTATCGGTAGTGAGCAAGGCATTTATGCCCAAGGCTATTTTGTCTATGATTCCAAAAAAGCAGGCTCACAGACCATCTCCCATCTGCGTTTTGGCCCCGAGCCGATTCGTGCGCCTTATTTGATTGAAACTGCCAATTTCATCGCCTGTCATCAGTTCAGTTTTATGCACTATTCGGAAATGCTGCAGTGCGCACAGGAAGGGGCGATATTCTTGCTCAACAGCCCCTTCGATGAACAGTCTGTTTGGGAACAGATACCTGACCCGATACAGCAGGTGATCATCGACAAGAAGATCCGATTCTATGTCATCGATGGTGACAAGGTGGCACGCTCTGTGGGTATGGGGCGCAGGATTAATACCGTGATGCAGACCTGCTTCTTTGCCTTGTCCGGAGTGCTGCCACGTGCCCAGGCAATTGAAAAAATCAAGCAGGCAGCGCAGAAATCCTATGCCAGCAAAGGCGAGGAAATTGTACGTCGTAACTTTTCAGCTATCGACCAGGCGTTGATTCACTTGCATCAAGTCAAGGTGCCGTCTGTGGTCTCTTCACGGCTGGCTATCTCACGTCATGGAGATTTTGAGCAGGCGCCGGAATTTGCCAGAACCGTTACTGCACAAATGTTCAACGGCAAGGGGGACCAGATTCCGGTCAGTTTGTTACCTGATGATGGCACCTACCCAACCGGGACCAGCCAGTGGGAAAAACGCAATATCGCCCATGAAATTCCCATCTGGGTTCCAGAGCTGTGTATTCAGTGCGGCAACTGTTCCATAGTTTGTCCTCATGCGGCGATTCGCGCCAAATTTTATGATGTCGGAGATCTAGAAGGGGCGCCGGATACCTTCCGTTCTTCCCATGTTACTTCGCGTGGGTTTCCGAATGTGCGGTACACCCTACAGGTTTTTCCTGAGGATTGTACCGGCTGTAAATTGTGTGTAAATGCCTGTCCGGCGCAGAACCCTGAAGACCAATATCGTTTTGCAATCAATATGAAGGAAAAGATAGTTCACCTTGAAGATGAGCGTGAAAACCTTGCTCATTTTGACAAGATCCCTTATCAGGAAAGAGACCGGGTAGATTTTTCCAACGTTCGGGGAGTCCAGTTTCTCGAACCCTTGTTCGAATTTTCCGGAGCTTGCGCCGGCTGTGGGGAAACCCCATACCTGAAATTAATTAGCCAGCTTTTTGGTGATCGACTGCTGGTTGCCAATGCCACCGGTTGCTCATCTATTTATGGCGGCAATCTGCCTACTACACCGTGGACCAAAAATGCTGAAGGACGTGGACCGGCCTGGTCAAACTCTTTGTTTGAGGACAATGCCGAATTTGGCTTCGGCTATCGGCTGACTGCCGACAAGCATGTGGCCTTGGCGAGGAGCTTACTGAAGGCCTTAAAAAGTCAGATCGGCCCTGATTTGGTTGAGCAAGCGCTTGATGCGCCCCAGGCCCGTGAGTCTGATATCCGCCGGCAACGTGGCAGAATTTCCAAAATCAAGCGGGCCCTGTCGAGCATGGATGACCCCAGGGCCAAAGAGCTGCGGTCTGTACTCGATTATATGGTACGGCGCTCAATCTGGATTGTCGGCGGTGATGGCTGGGCTTTCGATATTGGCTATGGTGGTGTCGACCATGTTCTGGCCAGTGGCCGGGATGTCAATATTCTGGTACTGGATACCGCCGTGTATTCTAATACCGGAGGCCAGGCTTCCAAAGCCACACCGATCGGTGCCGTGGCAAAATTTGCTGCCGGTGGCAAGGTGGTTCCACAAAAGGGTCTTGCCCTGCAGGCCATGGCCTATGGCAACGTCTATGTTGCCAAAGTTGCACTCGGGGCCAGTCCCCAACAGACCTTGCAAGCCTTGCGAGAGGCCGAAGCCTATGATGGACCGAGCCTGATTATTGCCTACAGTCATTGCATTGAGCATGGTATCAATATGGAACATGGCTTGCGGCAACAGCAGATGGCGGTTAAATGTGGCTACTGGCCCTTGTATCGATACAATCCGGAGCTGAGAACTGCGCATCGCAATCCTTTCATGCTCGATTCGTTGAGGCCCAAGATCAGTGTCAAGGAATATGCCTACAACGAAAACCGTTTCTTCAGCCTTACAAAAACCCACCCGGAGGAAGCAAAGCGCTTGATGGATATGGCTCAACTCGTGGTCAACCAAAGATGGTCGGTACTCGAAGAAATGGCGACCCGCAGCGCAATCGAATTTATTCCCGACACGCGGGCTAATTAG
>CAYQAP010000043.1:0-1290 GCA_964415515.1 uncultured Gammaproteobacteria bacterium
CGTTTTGGCAACAAAGGGGGTGAAAGGCCTGGAGTCCTCGACCAACATGGGACAATCCGTGATCTCACTGGCATTGTGACAGATATTGATGCTGATGCACTCCGCCCACAGGGTTTGGCACAGCTGTCAGACCTGGATCTGGCCACACTGCCCAGTGTTGACAGCAATGTGCGCCTTGGCCCCTGTGTGGCTGGAGTTGGCAAATTGATGTGTATTGGCCTCAATTACCAAGAACACGTTCGGGAAGCGGGCATGGCCACCCCAACCGAACCGGTGCTGTTCAGCAAGTTTCCATCGGCCCTGGCTGGTGCCAATGATGACCTGGTGATTCCACGTGATTCTTTCAAAACCGACTGGGAAGTGGAGCTGGCCGTGGTCATCGGCACAGCGGGAAAATATATCCCACAAGATCAGGCGCTGTCCCACGTGGCCGGATACTGCATCGTCAATGACATCTCCGAACGCGCCTGGCAACTGGAAGGAACAGGTCAGTGGGTCAAAGGCAAAAGTGGCGATGGTTTTGCACCCACCGGGCCATGGCTGGTAACCGCAGATGAAATCACCGACCCGCAGGATCTGGATCTGTGGCTGGACCTTGATGGGGAACGTCGCCAACGTGGCAACACCCGCGATATGGTTTTCCCAGTCACCGACTTAATCAGTTTTCTGAGCCAATTTTTCACCCTTGAGCCCGGCGATATCATTTCCACCGGAACACCGCCTGGCGTAGGCATGGGGCATAAGCCGGAGCCGGAATACCTACAGCCGGGTCAGACCATGCGCCTGGGCATTACTGGGCTCGGTGAGCAGCTGCAACATACGGTCGCAGAGAACATCAGGAATCAGTGAACTGATATAGAAATTACGTGGTGACGTTGGCCACCGGAGTGGATTATGGCAGCCCAATCAAACACACTGGAAAGCAGTATTAACGAACTACCCATGTTGCCCACTGTGCTCGTGCGCTTGCTGGCAGCTGATGTGAGCAGTGATAGCTTTTTTGACGAAGTCTTGAGATTGGGGAACGAAGACCCAACGCTGGCAGTTAAATTAATCCAACTATCCAACTCATGCCTGTCTGCCCCGCGAAACCCGATTATTACCCTGGAGCAGGCGGTGATTCGTATCGGCACCCGGCAGATTGCCAACATGTTGCTGGTCATGTCCGTGATTAAGGTCTTTGTTCCCTCCTCCAAAGGACAGCAGAATTTGTGGAGACATGCAATCGAGACAGCCGTCATTGCCCGGCAGATCGCACGTCGAGACAAAAATTACGGGATTGATCCTGAA
>CAYQAP010000043.1:1390-22362 GCA_964415515.1 uncultured Gammaproteobacteria bacterium
CGTCATTGCCCGGCAGATCGCACGTCGAGACAAAAATTACGGGATTGATCCTGAAGCGGCCTATCTGGCAGGCCTGTTGCATGATATTGGTCGGTTCTTGCTCTATGCGACCAACACCGAAGCACTTAGCAAGATTGATGAAACCAACTGGGAAACGATGGGAGAACTGGCGGAAGCGGAGCGCAGGCTGCTGGGCTACGACCATACCCAGGCTGGCCTTAAGGCTTGTCAGAAATGGGGGTTATCGATACTGGTGTCGGGAGTCGTCAGACTGCACCATGAGTATACGTCCATTGAAAAAAGAACCAGGGACCCGATACTGCTGAAAATGTTACCGATTGTGCAGATGGCGGATTCTTTGAGTGTGCTGATGCTACAGCATAAAAACCTGCTTGATCTGGAGAATTCAATATTACTGAAAGTGGTCTCCGAACAGTGCATTCATCCTCAATGGAGCAATCCGCCGCTGGGTCCAGAGGAGCTTTGTACCTTGCTACCAGCACTGGTACACGAATCTGCCGCCGTTTGCAAAGATCTGGGTCTTTGATAACCAGTCGGGTTTCCAACTCCCTGATTTCAGCCGGTTGTCATGCACGGGTTTGCGCGCACTCCCAACCGACCATAAGTTTCTTGCGCTCTGTGCCCCAGTGGTACTGGCCAAACTCACCGCTTTGCCGCAACACCCGGTGACAGGGAATCAGCCAAGCGACCGGATTGGCGGCAATGGCGCTGCCCACCGCGCGGGCAGCCCGGGGGCGACCGATGCTGCGGGCAATATCACCGTAAGAGACTACGTTGGCAACCGGAATCCGTAATAATGCCTTCCATACCTGGATCTGTAAATTGCTGCCTGCTACGACCAGTGGCAGGTGTTCCTGTTGACGGCCGAGATCGAAAAGCATAGTACTGATTTGTTCCAGCCGGGACGATGGTCGATGACGATCATCGAACCATTGCGCCTTGGCCCATTGTTGTTTGAGTACCGCAAGCTGTGGCTCAACACCGGCTTTATCGGCAAAGGACAGGTGACAGATACCGAATTGACTGCTGACCAGCAGTGCGGTTCCGAAAGGACTGGAAAAACAACCGAAATGTAGCTCAAGGCCCTGGCCTCCTGTCTTGAAGATGCCTGGTGACATCGCCTCCAAGCTGACGAACTGATCATGCAATCGGGAACTGCTGCTCAAACCCAGGGCTTCACTGACTTCGAGAATACTTTGTGATTGAACCAGCATCCCCTTGGCATGCTCAATGGTCATGTATTGCAGAAAGCGTTTGGGGCTGACTCCGGCCCAGCGTCGGAACAGGCGCTGAAAATGATAGGGACTCAGATGGATACTGTTCGCCACTTGAGCCAAACAAGGCTGATTTTCGAGATGGTTTTCGATATAGGCAATCGCCTGGGCAACACGCTGGTAATCTGTATTCATTCGGGGTTCCACAGTGTCCGGGTCAAATGTACAGCCATTGTCTCGCGTTCGTTCGTGGCAAGCCATCTGAAACTTGCGCAGTGGCTCCTGGGGACACACAGGCACCGGAGCGACCCACCTAAACTATTATTCTCGTCCAGAAAAAAAAGCTCTACCCAACACCAGGATACCCCCGACCCCGGTCACCCAGGTCACGACCGGCAAGTGCTGCCAGCGGACCAGCTCAGGGCCATCCAGACCCCCATAATAAGCCGCAATGGCCAGCAGAACCCCACCGCTGATTGCGAACACCAGGTTTCGGTGACTGTGTGCAAGTTGGCGACGCAGATCTTCAATGGCATGAGATTGCTGCTGCATTTCCAGCTCATGGCGACGCAGGCGCTGCAGTGAATCGTGTATCAGCATGGGAACTTCCGGCAAAGTCCGGTTCCATTTTCTGCTTTCACGGCGCAGCGTCTCCAGCAAGGCGCCCGGCCCGACTCGCTTGCGCATCCAGCGCTCCAGAAATGGCTTGGCAGTTTCCCACAGGTCCAGTTGTGGATAAAGTTGCCGCCCCAAACCTTCAATATTCAAAAAAGTCTTTTGCAGTAATACCAGTTGTGGTTGCACTGGCATATTGAACCGGCGGGCCGTACTAAACAGGCTGACCAACAGCCGACCGAAAGAAATTTCACTGATCGGCTTGGCGAAAATCGGCTCACATACGGTACGAATAGCGGCCTCGAAATCCTCAACCCGGGTATCTGGCGGCACCCAGCCGGCGCGAACATGGGCCTCGGCAACCGCCCGGTAGTCGCGATGGAAAAAGGCCAGAAAGTTTTCTGCAAGATAATCCTGGTCTTCGTTGCTGAGCGTTCCCATAATGCCGAAATCAACCGCCTTGTATTGACCATCATCACCGACAAAAATGTTTCCAGGGTGCATGTCAGCATGAAAAAAACCGTCACGAAAAGCCTGAGTGAAGAAAATCTCGACCCCGTTATGCGCCAGCTTGCGCATGTCAATACCGGCATCGTTCAAGGCCGCGATATTGCGTATGGAAATACCATGAATACGTTCCATAACCATCACCTCATGACGGGTATGGTCCCAGTAGACTTTCGGTACATAAATCAAATCGGACTGGCTGAAATTCAGCCGCAACTGGCTGGCATTGGCGGCCTCACGCATTAAATCCAGTTCGTCATGAATCGTTTTATCGAATTCTCCAATCACTTCGACAGGACGCAGCCGTGGTCCCTCGCTCCAGTATTTATTGGCCAGCCCGGCCAGCAGATAAAGCAGCTTGAGATCTCGCTGAATAATGGCTTTCATGCCCGGCCGCAGAATCTTGACCACGACCTCGGTACCATCCAGCAATTTAGCCAGATGCACCTGCGCCACTGAAGCAGAGGCAAAGGCCACAGCCTCAAAAACCTGAAAATGTGTATCCAGGGTCTCCCCGTACGCCTTTTCCACCACCTTTTTCGCAGCCGCTGCACTGAATGGAGGGACCTGGTCCTGCAGCAAGGTCAGCTCACGGGCAATGTCTTCAGGCAACAGGTCGGGGCGAGTAGAAAGAATCTGCCCGAACTTGACGAAAACAGGACCCAGCTCTTGCAGGGCTTCACGAAGACGCTGGCCCCGCGGTTTGGACAAATCCCTGAACCAGCGCCAGGGTGAAGCCTTGATCACACTACGAATGGGCAACGGCAGTTGCCGGATACCGATCAAATCATCGATTCCATGGCGAACAAAAACCCAGAGGATGTGCAGTAGATGACGAAGATTTCCGTAATAGCTCATGCGGCAAGTATTTTTTGCAAGCGCCTGATACGTGCTGACAAGCGTTCACTGTCAGTATGCAAGGTATCTACCGCATGATTAAATTGTTCGATACGAACTGCCGGGGCCAGCAGCTTGCGTTCCTCGGTGAGGGTTTCACCAGCGGTAGCCCATAGATTCTTATGTAGTTCCTGTCGCCACTGCAACAGGCTGCGTATCCTGGTACAGGTACGATGGGCCAGGATGGTTCCGGTGTACTGGCCAACCAGCCCTTCCCAGTCTATATCCAGCACGGTGAACAGCTGTGCCAGATGTCGCCCGGTTTCCATATCCCCATGAATTGTCAGCAGACCGTCAGTGACCAGTGCAGGATCATAGCCATCCCGGGCCAGGCGCAGCAGGGTCAGAGGACCAGCGATAAATTCCACATCGACATCCTGATCGGATGGATAGCCTTCGATACCATCCGGGGTTACCAGAAAACAGCAGCGAATACCGGTTCCGGAGATCGTCAGGGCGATGGTTTTGTCATGATTTTTGAGCAAGCGCTGGAAGCTATCCGGATCGCTGGCCAGGAGTCGCTGGGCCGCTTTCGCCAGCATTTGAACCATCAGATCCTGGGGTTTTATGGACATGATCTGGACTGCTTTGATATTGACAAACCCATACTAAAGCTCCCGGATCAACGCAATTTGTAGCCAAGATGCAGGGCCACGATACCACCGAACAAATTGTAGTAGCGAACCCGCTCAAATCCGCTATTGATACACATTTGCTTGAGCTGCTCCTGTGCGGGGTGTTTGCGGATAGATTCTACAAGATACTGATAACTCGCCTCATCCTTGGCAACATACTTACCCAGGCGAGGCAAAACAGTGAATGAATAACGGTCATAAATTTGCCGCAACGTGGCCGTTACCGGCCTTGAGAATTCCAGAATCAACAACCGCCCACCCGGCTTCAGGACCCGATACATGGACTCCAGGGCTTCCTGAATACGGGTCACATTGCGCAGCCCAAAGGAGATACTTACACAATCAAAACGACTGCTGGCAAAGGGCAGTTTCTCGGCATCTGCAAGACAATAGTCGACCATTGAAGTGATCCCTTGATCGAGTAAGCGGTCACGGCCCACCGCCAGCATGCTCGGATTAATGTCAGACAGCACAACCTGTCCCTGGCCCTGCAGGCGGTGTACAAAACGGGCCGCCATATCGCCACTGCCACCGGCCACATCCAAGATATGCTGGCCCGGACGAACCCCGCTGAGCTTGATCGCATAGGCCTTCCAGGCCCGGTGCATGCCGAGAGACATCAGGTCATTCATGAGGTCATAGCGGCTGGCTACAGAATGAAAAACCTGGCCTACCAAGCCCGCTTTCTCCTGCTCAGAGACCGTCCGGTAGCCAAAATGGGTTTTATTTTCAGCCATCTGCCAATAACTCCGCATCATAGGGCTGCGGCAAACGCTGGCAGTCGGCAGCCTCTAGCTGGTCAAGGTATTGCCGGAAGTAAGTCTGGCGATTCTGACCAAGTTCATAGAAGGTCTGCCAGGAATAAATCCCCGTGTCATGGCCATCATCGAATTTCAGTACCACCGCATACGTACCCACCGGTTCGATGGCGGTAATATTGACGCGCTCTTTGTGACGCTGCAGGGTTTCCTGCCCCGGGCCATGGCCGCGGACTTCGGCAGAAGGTGAGAAAACCCGTAGATATTCACAGGGCAAGGAGAAGTGCTCACCGTTCTCGAAACTGATTTCCAGACGACGCGATTTCTGATGCAATTCAATATTGACAGGTCTTGGAGCAGGGGTCATGCGAAAAATCCGGACTATACACAGGTGGGGGGCAATTATACCCGCTTATTTGCATCCTGGAATCCGTGATTTCTACTGCCTTTGCCTTGTCCTTGACAGACGAATCGGCTAAGGTCATGCCCTCGTATACGAGGCTTATGACCGTATTGAGCAAACAAATAATTCATTCGTGACCAGGAGCTAAGAGGCAGAATAATGAGTACAAATCCTGAACAATTTGCCAGCGCCGCAGCCAAGGTTGATCCACTGGCCATAGCATCTTTTCCAAATGCAAAAAAGTTTTATGTCAGCGGTTCACGAACCGATATCCAGGTGCCTATGCGTAAGATCTCGCAGCAACCCACCGAAGTGGCTGGCAATATGCTCACCAATCCTGACATTGTGGTCTACGATACCTCGGGCCCTTATACCGATCCTGAAGCCAACATTGATCTGCGACGCGGCCTACCCAGATTGCGTGAAGCCTGGATTGAGGAGCGTGCGGATACCGAAATTCTGGCGGAAACCAGTTCCGCCTATGGGCGTTTGCGGACGGTGGATCCGGTAGTTGAGGCGATGCGATTTGTGCATCGAACCCAACCTCGCAGGGCACTTCCCGGCGCCAATGTCAGCCAAATGCACTATGCCCGCCGGGGGGTTGTTACCCCCGAAATGGAATTTGTTGCAATCCGGGAAAACCTGGAGCGTCTGCGCTATCAGGGCAGTGATCTGTCCCGTTGTCACCCTGGCCAGAATTTTGGGGCCCAATTGCCTGAGCAGGTAACGGCAGAATTTGTGCGCCAGGAAATTGCTGCAGGCAAAGCCATTATTCCCGCCAATATTAATCACCCAGAAATTGAACCAATGATTATCGGGCGTAATTTTCTGATCAAGATCAATGCCAATATCGGAAATTCAGCCGTCACTTCCAGCATTGATGAAGAAGTGGATAAAATGACCTGGGCCATCCGCTGGGGTGGTGATACAGTGATGGATTTATCCACAGGCAAACACATCCATGAAACCCGTGAGTGGATTATTCGCAACAGTCCGGTACCGATCGGTACGGTCCCCATCTATCAGGCACTGGAGAAAGTTGACGGCAAGGCCGAAGACCTGAGTTGGGAAATCTTTCGTGATACCCTGCTGGAACAGGCCGAACAGGGCGTAGATTATTTTACCGTACACGCCGGTGTCCGCCTGCAGCACATCCATTTAACCAGCGATCGCTTGACCGGTATTGTTTCTCGCGGTGGCTCGATTATGGCCAAGTGGTGCCTGGCCCATCACCAGGAAAGCTTCCTGTACACCCATTTCGAAGAAATGTGTGAGCTGATGAAACAGTATGATGTGGCCTTCTCCCTCGGTGACGGCATGCGTCCCGGGTCAATCGCCGATGCCAATGACCCGGCCCAGTTTGCAGAATTACAGACCCTCGGTGAGCTAACTCAAATTGCCTGGAAGCATGATATCCAGGTCATGATCGAAGGCCCCGGGCATATTCCCATGCAACTGATTGAGGAAAATATGACCCGCGAACTGGAAGCATGCCAAGCAGCCCCCTTCTACACCCTCGGGCCCCTGACCACAGACATTGCTCCGGGTTATGATCATATAACTTCTGCCATCGGCGCCGCCCAGATCGGCTGGTACGGCACCGCCATGCTCTGCTATGTCACTCCCAAAGAACACTTGGGTCTACCCAATAAAGCAGACGTCAAAGCCGGAATCATTACCTACAAATTGGCAGCACACGCCGCAGATCTGGCGAAAGGCCATCCGGCTGCACAAATCCGCGACAATGCCGTATCCAAGGCCCGTTTTGAATTTCGCTGGGAAGACCAGTTTAATCTCTCGCTGGACCCAGAGACGGCCAAAGAATTTCATGATGAAACCCTGCCCAAACAGGGCCACAAACTGGCCCATTTCTGTTCCATGTGTGGTCCGCACTTCTGTTCCATGAAAATAACCCAGGAAGTCAGGGACTACGCCAGAAAACATCGGGTCGCTGAAACCGAGGCCCTGGAAGAAGGTATGGCGGCCAAGGCCAGTGAATTCCGCGAACAAGGCAGTAAACTTTATTTGCGGCAATAAACAAACCATTGCTGCAGGCTCGTTTTGGTGGGTTCGTGGTGGCTCAGGGTGCCTGCAGCGCCTGGGTCTAGTTTGATTCAGACCTTAATCGACTGCGTAGCAGAGAAACCGGATGCACCACCGGAACAGTAAATGCAGTCTTTCGCATACCCGCGGCCAGGTGCATGGCACAACCAATATTGGAAGTGACCACCACATCCGGCCTGATCCGGCCGATGGCTTCGAGTTTGGGTTGTCGCAGGCTTGTAGCCAACTGCGGGTGAATCAGGTGTTGAATACCGGCGGCGCCACAACACACAGTATTTTGATCGAGTTCGACCAGCTCGACACCCGGCAACTGTGACAGCAAGTGATACGGGGCCGAGGCCTGACCCACGATATTACGCAAGCTGCAGGGGTCGTGGACTGCCACTCGCAGCGGCGTCGAGACAAATTGATCGAGCTCGTACTTCACTTCCCGTAGTAAAAACTCACTTAGATCAGTGATTCGGGTACTGAAATCCTGCGCTGCCGTGGTGGCCAGTTGCGGCCCATAATCCAGCAGCATGGCGGCACAACCACTGGCAACGGTGAGGATTGGACACGATCCATGGCCACCAAAAGCTTGGGTATTCTGTTGTGCCAGCAGTAGGCCGGTGGCTCGGTCACCCTGGTGAAAATGCAAGGCACCGCAGCAGTTCTGCCGCTGTGGCAAGAGTACGGTAAACCCGGCATGACGCAACAGGAAGACGGCATCGTGCAAGGTTTTCTGGTCAAACACCCGTGCCACACAGCCCAGAAACAGCATGACCTGGCCACGGCATCCCACAACCGCCGGGTCGCTGTTTGAACTGGGTTTGAGAACAGGAATTTGCGGTAAATCTTGCTCGATAGAAGCCAACTTCAGGGCCTTGAGCAAGCCACTGTGGTGGGCCAGCCAAGACAGTTTAGCGCGTTGATACCATCGCAGTAGACGACCCACTCGATACAACCAGGCGGGTTTCGTTACTAGGCCGGCACCCACTCTCCAGGCCAGTGTTCCGGTCACTAAAGGGTTCTTTGTTTCTTGCAAGTATAGCGTTTTATCAAGGAGTTGCCTGTATTCAACTGCCGCTGGACAAACCGCTTCACAGGCACTGCAATGCAAGCAATGGGACAAATGATAGCGTGCTCTGGGCTGATCGGTTGCAGTCGTAGCCAACAGGCGCATCAACAGCAGTCGGCCACGCGGTGATTCGTTTTCATCGCGATAATATGCATAGGTTGGGCAATGGGGCAAACACAGGCCACATTGCACACAACGTGCACTATCTCTGACCACCTCTGAGGCAGAAATACTGAAGTCATTCATACGTGGCATTATGCCCGATTTTGCAAAATTGGCAGGCCCTTCTGAAAATTGTTGTGGAGCACCGATAAGTGATCCTGACCCTGGGTTTCGAACCATCCGGATTCACTTTTTTGGATAAAAGATCAATAAAACAACAAGTCATTAACTATATGATAAATAGATTTAATCTATTAATTTCATTAATACTAGTGCAGAATGTGCAAAAAAACAACAGGAACCAAGTCGCATCACCCCTGTCATAAGCAACAAGGGAGGATTGCTGTCGATCGGCAGAAGCACGAACCGGTTGGCTTTCTTGGACGAGAGAAGTAATCCTGTAAGGAGCATGTTATGAAGAGTACGTATTTTTTACCTAAGGCCTCTGTGCTGCTGTGTAGTCTGGCTGTTTTGGCGATAAGTTCTCAGGCACAAGCCATCGGTTTCAAAGTATCGGGGCAAATCAACCGGGCTGTGATGTATATCGATGATGGTACCAATTCTGATATCAATCATGTTGATAACATCAATTCTGACACACGAATCCGCTTTGTCGGCTCCCAGGATCTGGGCAACGGCCTCAGTGTTGGAACGGTCTGGGAATCACAATTTATCTCCAATGCTTCTTCCAGTGTCGGCATCAACCAGAACGATGACGGCGCCTCCTCCTTTACCGAGCGCAAGTTGGAACTGTATTTCGACGGTGCCTTCGGCCGGGTTTGGCTGGGCCAGGGAGATGGTGCAGCCAATGGCACCTCGGAAGTCGATCTATCCGGCACCGGAGTGGCTGCCTATTCTGGCAACACCGATTGGGGTGGCGGGGTGACGTTTCTCGACTCGGCCGGAGCCAATGTGGTCAAGGTAGGCAGCACGCTGAACAGCTTCGACGGCCTGAGCCGGAATGACCGAATCCGTTATGACACCCCGAAACTCGGGCCGGTCAAACTCTCGGTCAGTGCCACCAATGGCAATGCCTATGAATTTGGAGGCACCTTCGCCAGCCAGTTTGATATGGGCAAAGTGGTTGCCGCCGTGGGTTATGTGGATACCCAGGACCGGGTGGCCAACCCGTTCAGCCAATGGGATGGGTCGATTTCTTTCCTGCATAACTCAGGCTTCAATGTGACCTTCTCTGCTGGTAGCCGAGACCCGGATACGGGCCCAACGGCCGATAATTACTTTGTTAAAGTAGGGTACAAGACGGGCAAGCATGCCATCTCGGCAGACTACGGCGAAACCAGTGACCTGGCGGCTCTGGGTGACACCGCCAGTGCCTGGACCGGTGCCTATGTCTACAACCTATATAAAGGCGTACAGATCTACGGTGCAGTACGGGTCTTCAGCCTGGATCGAACCAGCGGTTTGCCGGTCGAAGATGTCACCGCCGCACTGTTCGGCGCCCGCATCAAATTCATGTAATGCAAGCGGAGGGACGCACTGTGAAACAACATCTGAAAACCTGGCTGCTGATACCGCTGCTGATCGGCATTGCTGGCTGCAGCACCGGTCGTAGCTTCGAATATCGGCGTGTCGATGAAATACCGGCCGGCCCGGGCTTGTTCTCGAACACCGATGACGGTTATGACCTGCTACAGCGGTCGGGAAACAAAACGGATGTAGCCTCCGCTGTCTCTCCAAATCAGCTGACTCCGGCACAACTGAAAGAGTTCAAGGCTTTCAAACAATGGCAGCAACGCAAGGCCGGCTCCCAGTCTGATATCGATTTCAAGCAATGGCAGGAATGGCAAACCTACCGTGCCTGGAAGAAGCAACAGCAGCAGTAGCTGCACATCTCCTTCGATCCTTCGGCCCGCTTTGTGCGGGCCTTTTTTTTCCTGTTATGATTGCGCCGTTGATGGGCTCCCAACCAGGATATTCAGTTCATTCAAAGCCACCGACAGCATCGCAAAATCCACTGCTGTACCCGAATGCAAGGCCTTCATCAACTTGCGGAATCGCTGGTGTGCTGTTGGTACTGAGGCAATCCAGTTATCCACTGTCTGGTGAGTGGTTTTTCCAGGCCGGAAATTCAACACCTCACAAGCCAGTTGTCGCTGCTGCAAATTAAGGCTGTGACGCAGTGCATTGCGGGCCAGCAGATGCCAGTAACTGTCGTCCGGTAAATTAGCGATTTGGTCACGCAGCCATACCAGATCAAAATGGGCTCCCAGATAATAGTAAACGCTGGCCACCTCAAGTGGGGCGCCCTTGGTTATCGAGGTCACTTCGACAATATCCATGGCTTGTGACATGGGGATAACCGCAGCGATTTTTGCCGCCAATGCTTTCTCGACCCCGGCATGGATAAATTTAGTAACCCGTTGCTTATGCAGGTTTTTATGTCGCACAGAAAGTGGCTTTGGCATGGCCCTCCACAGCGCCTGTACACCGGGCCGGAAGGTGGCAATGGATTCTTTGATATCCAAATTGCCGCGCCGATTCTGCAACAGCCACAAACTGCAGCGTTCTACCAGTCCGTTTAACATCGCCAGTAACTGATATTGCGAGTCGGTCGGAATTTTATTATCCAGCGCCTCCAATTCTCGGGTTACCGCCTGCAGCCCGACGATCTCCCGCGATACCATATAGGCTCGGGTGATGTCCGCTGTGTCTCTGCCAGTCAATTCATGCAACCGGAAGGCGAAACTGGGACCCATCCGATTGACCATACTGTTGACCGCCCGGGTAGCGATGATTTCACGATGCAACCGGTGCATCGGCATTTGCCCGGCATAGCGCTTACGCAGTAGTGGCGGAAAATAGTCCAGCAGCTCGGAAAGTAATGCCGGGTCATCGGTCAGGTTCGACTGCAGCAGATCATCATAGCTGGTCATTTTGCTGTAAGAACAAAGGATCGACAGCTCAGGCAGGGTTAAGCCGCGACCCTGCGCCCGGCGTCGATACAACTCCTTGTCATCCGGCATAAACTCGATCAGTCGATCCAGCAAACCTTTTCGCTGCAGATCCGCCAGATAACGCTGGTGCTCATCAAGCATGACCGTGGCCTGGGAGGCCATGATCGAGATGGATTGTGTTTGCTCGTAGTTATCGTGCAATACCAGTTGAGCCACATCATCGGTCATCTCTACCAACGTTTCATTGCGTTGTTTGAGCGTCATGTCGCCGTTGGCTACCACCTGGTTGAGCAGGATCTTGATATTGACTTCGTGATCCGAGCAATCGACACCGGCAGAATTGTCAATAGAATCGGTGTAGCACAAGCCACCAGCCATGGCATATTCGATTCGGCCAAGCTGGGTCACCCCAAGATTGCCCCCTTCACCAAGCACCTGGCAACGCAACTGCCCACCATCCACACGCAAACCGTCATTCGCCCGATCACTGGCCTGAGCATGGCTTTCCTGTGCCGATTTGATATAGGTGCCAATACCACCATTCCAGAGCAGATCAACCGGGGCCATGAGCATGGCATGGATGAGCTCGGTGGGCGTCAACCGTTCTTCACGTAGCTGCAGAGCCTTTCTGATCTCGGGTGACAAATCAATGAACTTGGCACTGCGTTCGTAAACGCCACCACCTTTGGAAATCAGTGTAGTGTTGTAATCACTCCAGCTGGAGCGTGGTAGGGCGTATAAACGTTCACGCTCGGCAAAACTGGTTTTCGGATTCGGGGTGGGATCGAGAAAGATATGCAGGTGATTAAAAGCACCGAGCAACTTGATATGCCGGGACAGCAGCATGCCGTTTCCGAACACATCACCAGACATATCACCAATCCCAACCACAGTGAAATCCGTAGTCTGAATATTGGTCCCGAGTTCGCGAAAATGGCGTTTCACTGACTCCCAGGCACCGCGTGCGGTGATGCCCATTTTCTTGTGGTCATAGCCGTCCGAGCCCCCTGAGGCAAACGCATCACTGAGCCAGTAGCCATACTCATCGGCAACACTGTTGGCAATATCGGAAAAGGTGGCAGTTCCTTTATCCGCCGCTACCACAAAATAGGGATCGTCGCCGTCATGGCGAACCAGGGTCTTCGGTGGAATCACTGTACCGGCTTTGATATTGTCGGTTAAGTCCAGCATGCCTCGCATAAAATTCTTGTAGCAGTCAATTACTTCTTGCATCAAGGCCTCGCGACCACTACCCACCGGCAGCTGCTTGGGCACAAAACCACCCTTGGAGCCCACCGGCACGATTACGGCATTTTTCACCCGCTGCGCCTTCGCCAAGCCAAGAATTTCGGTACGAAAATCTTCGGGCCGATCGGACCAGCGGATCCCTCCCCGGGCCACCGGACCACCTCGTAGATGCACTGCGGCGAAACGCGGGGAAGAGACCATGATCTCAAATTGGGGGCGCGGTTCCGGCATCCCCACGATTTGAGTCGGGTCGAGTTTCATCGACAGATAGGGTCGGTGCTCTCCCTTTGTATTGCGCAGGTAATAACTGGTCCGGGTCGTACATTGCATCAAATTGAGAAACCGGCGCAAAATCCGGTCTTCATCCAGGTTGGCCACCTCATCGAGCAGCTGCTGAATCTTATCGAGTACCTGTTCCGGGCTCAGAGGCTCTTTTTTACCCTGCCGGGCTGGGTCAAAGCGCAGGTGAAACAGGGCAATTAACTGGCGCACCATGTGTGGATTTCTGACCAGCGTTCTGGCCATATAGGCAATCGAGAAATTACTGCGAATCTGTCTCAGGTATTCGGCATAGGTACGAAAGATCGCAGTTTCCCTCCAACTCAGTCCGGCACCGAGCACCAACTGGTTAAAACCATCATTTTCTGCCGTACCATTCCAGATGTGGGCCAGGGCTTCCTGAAAAATACCCTCGACCTGGTCAAAATCAAGCATGTCACTGAATGTCGTGGTCATGGTGAAATCATGAATCCACAGCCGTTGACGACCTGCAGCCTTGATCTTGTGGGGTCGCTCACCCATGACCTTCAGGCCCATGTTTTCGATCATCGGCAGGATATTGGTCAAAGCGATGGGCTGGCCCACTGCATACAGCTTGAGCCGATACTGTTCTTCAGATTCCAATACCGGACGATAGAAATGAATTCCCAGCTGACCATCTGCATAGACTTTTTCCATCAACTCGATATCAAAACCGGCGATACGAGCAGGGTAGTCTTCACGGTAGTCACCCCGAAACGCATTCCCGTAAACGCTGATATAGTGATTCCCCTTCTCCTCACCATAGATCTCAATCAGGGTGCCCTGGAGCTGATCACCCCAGGTGTATGCCGCATCAACGATCCGCTTTTCGATTTCCAGCGGTTCTAGCTTGGGTTCAGTTCCCGGGGTGGCACGCACGATATAGTGGACGCGAGCCAAAACGGATTCACTAAAATGAGCATCAAATTCGACAGATTGTCCATGCAAGGTATCCATTAATACTGCCTGGATCTTGATCCGTAATTCACGGCTGTAGCGCTCCCGCGGTACATAGACCAAACAAGAATAATATCGGCCGAAACGGTCATGATTGATAAAAACCCGAATCCGCTGCCGTTCCTGTAACGACAGGATACCCATAACGGTATCAAGCAGTGGCCCATCAGCGATCTGAAAAAGATCGTCTCGTGGAAACACTTCAATAATATTCTGCAACGCCTTGCTGTCGTGGCTGTTGGGGATCAAGCCACAGTTCTTGATGACCCGCTCAACTTTATGCCGAAGCAAAGGAATATCACGAGTAGAGCGATTGTAGGCGGCAGAGGAAAACAGGCCGAGAAAACAATGCTCGCCCAAGACCTGTTGCTTGTCGTTAAAGAACTTGATGCTGATAAAGTCCATATAGGCCGATCGGTGAATAGTCGACAAAGCATCTGCCTTGGTCACAATCAGCGGCGTAGTGTCTCTTTGATAAACAGCGGAATGGGTGGGGAAAATCCCTTCCAATAGCGTACCTTCCTGCTCACCACGCAGAATCCCGAGGCCACTGTCGGGCTTGTATTGATAACTGTACTGGCCGTTTTTATAGCCACTGACCACGTGCTGACGATAACCGAGCAAGGTAAAATGATCGGCCTCGATCCATCGCAAAAAAGCCTTGCACTCTTCCCGGTCGGCCTTGTTGACTGGCGAGTTCACCGAATCAAGGTCCCGGGTAATCAGCAGCAGTTGCTCGCGCATTGTTTGCCAATCCTGGCTGGCCTTCCTGATATCCTGTACTACCTTCAGTACATCCTGCTCCAGTCGTTCCAGCACCTTTGAATCTGTCTGACGATCAACTTCAAAATGCATAATGGATTCACTGCAGCTATCCTGTCCCAGCTTTGACAGCAGCTTTTGCAGTTGTCCTTTGGCGGTTCTTTTCACCTGCAATACCGGATGAATGGTCAGGTGAATGGTCAGTCCGTGCCGATTGAGTGCCATGGAAACCGAGTCGATCAAAAATGGCAGATCATCGGTGACGACTTCTACGACCGTATGGGTAGATTGCCAGACGTGTTTTTCGAACTGCGGATTATAGGTATGAATACAGGTTTCACCACGAACACGTTGTTGCATCAACTGCCAATGACTGAGTACCGCTCCCTTGAGGTTTTCAATCGACAAGCGCACCAGGTCTTCATAGCCGGTACGCTGATAATAGTATCGAATGAACTGATTGAGCCCCTTGGTACTTTGTTCTGGAAACTGCTCGACACATTCTTCGACTAGACGATCAATCAACTCCTGACTTTGTTCATTTCTCGATAAAGGCATCGACTTCCTCCATAGAATCGTACAAATAGTATAATGCTACAGTGTGGCAGGCTGTGGGTTTTTCTGCAATTGCTCCTACCAATAAAAGATTGAAGTGAATTTCGCAGTGACTTGGAAGCCAATACATAATGTGGGTCAATCCGGCAGAGGACAAGAACGATGGGTAAAATACTCTGGCAGCCAGATGTAGACAGTGTGGCGACCGCCAATCTGACGCGTTTTCGACGGCTCGCTGCTGAAAGAACGGGCCTTCCATTATTGGATTACGCGTCCTTGCATCGATGGTCGGTACAGGATGCACCCCAGTTCTGGCGTCTGGTCTGGGATTTCGCTGGCATAATCGGCGAACCTGGAGAGATCACCCTGGCCGATAAGGATCGGCAGACAATGCCGGGCGCCCAATGGTTTCCTGGTGCACGGTTAAACTTTGCCCGCAATTTATTGCGCCAGCGTGGTAGTTCAACTGCCCTGGAATTTCGCAGTGAACATCACCTTATGCAACGCTGGAGTCACGATCAACTCTATTCACGCGTTGCTCGACTGACCCGGGCATTGACGGACATCGGTTTTCAAAAAGGTGATGTCGCCGCTGCTTTCGTCGCCAACACTCCCGATACACTGGTAGCCATGTTGGCGGTGACCGCCCTCGGCGGGGTCTGGTCTTCCTGTTCGCCAGATTTCGGCAGCAGAGGCGTTCTCGATCGATTCAGCCAGATCAAGCCAAAAATCCTGTTTGCGGTTGATGGCTATTTCTACAATGGCAAGTGGCATGACTGCGTAACCAAGGTGAGCGCCATAGCCTCCGCATTGCCTGCTTTGGAAAAAGTGATTTTTCTACCATGCGAAGAGGTTCAGACAGCACTGCCACAAATTCCTGCTGCGGTTCTCCTGGAAGACCTGATTAACGGATTTGATGCGTCACTAATCGACTTTGTTGCCACCTCATTCAATCATCCTTTGTATATCCTCTTTTCCTCTGGCACTACCGGTGTACCCAAATGTATCGTACACAGTGTGGGCGGAACCTTGCTGCAACATGTCAAGGAACACCAGCTCCATGTCGGGCTGCGCCAAGGCGAGAAACTATTCTATTTCACTACCTGTGGCTGGATGATGTGGAACTGGCTGGTATCGAGTCTGGCCAGCGGGGCAAGCCTGCTGCTCTACGATGGCTCCCCCTTTTATCCGGATGGGAATGTTCTGCTCGACTACGCGGAACAAACCGAAATGAATATTTTCGGCACTTCAGCAAAGTACATCGATGCCCTGCATAAAGGCGATTACCATCCTGCACAAAGCCATGATTTACACGCGCTGCACACCATCCTCTCCACCGGCTCGCCACTGGCACCGGAGAGTTTTGACTATGTTTACCGTGAAGTGAAGAAAGATCTGTGCCTGTCATCCATCTCCGGAGGCACTGATTTGATTTCCTGCTTTGCCCTGGGCTCGGATATCCTGCCGGTCAGACGGGGTGAGCTGCAGTGTCTGGCGCTGGGTATGGACGTTAAAGTTTTTGATGAAAAAGGGCGATCTCTGCCAGTGGGGGACAAGGGAGATCTGGTCTGCTGTCGTCCCTTTCCCTCCATGCCCATCGGCTTCTGGAATGACCCGGATAACCGCAACTACCAAGCGGCCTATTTCGAAAAATACCCCGGAGTCTGGTGTCACGGGGATTATGTCACCATCACCGCGCATGGCGGCATGGTGATTTATGGTCGCTCTGATGCGGTGCTCAATCCCGGTGGTGTGCGCATCGGTACCGCTGAAATCTATCGTCAGGCTGAACGGCTGGAGGAGATTATAGAAAGTCTGGTCGTGGGCCAGCAGTGGCGGGGTGATGTACGCGTGGTGCTGTTTGTACGCCTGCGAGAAAATCTACAGCTTGATGACGACTTGAGAGCACGCATCCGTGCCAGCATCCGCACCAACGCCACACCCCGCCATGTTCCGGCCATCATTTTACAAGTTACCGATATCCCGCGCACGAAAAGCGGCAAAATCGTGGAACTGGCTGTGCGCAATATTATCCACGGACAACCAGTACTCAACCGTGAGGCGCTGGCCAACCCCGAAGCCCTGAAGCAATTCAGCAATCGTATTGAGCTGAGGGACAACTGATCGAAACTGGGGCTTCGCCACACCCTGAACAAGGTGCCACTATTTGGTTGTCACCGGCAGGCGGCTTACCACCAGTAGTACTGCTGATAGCTGCAGTGACCAAAACCCTGCCTTTGAATGAAGCTGGGATGCTTCTGGCCCTTATGGAATTCGCTGCACATTTCCGACCACATCACAATAGTGGCCTCTGCTGGCCCTTGTCCCTATCAGGCTTTTGGAAATGTAGCCGTCCGCCTTTGTTGTCATCTTCTGACCCACCCTGCAGCGTCGTGCCCAGCTGTACCATTTTTGCAATAGCCATTCCGCCTCTATGTGATTGTTTGCGGTCCGAAAGATCTCTCGCAATGCTTGTTTGCGCTGCCATGCTTAGGTGGTCTTGCGCCGCATCCGGCTCAATACATGCATCAGATCGATTTGTTGTCGGTTCCCTTTTTTTGCATCTGCAAGGTAACCCCAACGGCTCTTTTTCAAGAACTGGAAAAGTTCAGGTGACGCCATTGCCGCACTTTGGTGTCATGCACGGCCTGAGAAGAGGCACCACACGGGGCAGGCAAAGCGAGAACCTTTCGCAAAGGCTACATCAAAATCAATCAGGCGTTGCTTCTCATCAAAGCGGACAGCAACGACTTCCCAAGGGGGTTGCAGACCGAACGCGGCAGTGAATAAGCAGGTTTGCTCCATATCATTCTCCTGAAGTTGACAACCGCCCTGCGGATCCTGTAGGAATCTCAGCAAGCTGAGACCAAGGGAAAAGCTGGGGACAAAAGATTCACAAGCTTACTTTTAACCACAACTTTCGTCCCCTTTTCCACAGGCACCACAGAGACAACAAGTACTATATATAGTAATAAGCTTATCATCGATTGGCTGCATGCTACCCACACAATTCAGGAAGGGACCCTTTGTACTACTAAACTCGCTATTTCTTATACACGCTGTTATGCGTTCGTGCTTTATTAGCGTTCAATAATTCAATTAGTTTGTTATTAAAAATACTGACCCCATTTTGATTTAAATGATGAGAATCCATGAAATGTAATGAATCATTCAAAGAGATTATTTTATTAAAGTTGTAATAAGTTGAATATTTCTTCATTACACTGTCAAAGTAATTGGTGTTAATATAACTATCGTAATTCACTTTTGGAATTGGAGCATACACCAAAACTAATTCTATACCTTTATCATTAAGGATTTGTACTATTTCAGAAAATGATTTAAGCTGATCATCTCTCAGAGAAATTGCTTTTTTTCTATAATTTCTAGGGTGATAAAAACGTATTCCTTTTTCCACATAACCACCAGAGACATATTTGTCTTTACCTTTAATTATGGGTTCAGTAAAGGATGTATTTAGCCCTAATAAATCACGAGTTAATCCATAAACAAGAGTATTATATGTTTTTATATTATTGATGATAAGAGCCATTCTTAATGATTGAAAATCATTTTTATCGTTAGCAATTATATCAAGAGATGATTCAACGCCATCCATTGCAAATGTTGCTGGATAAACTTCATAAATTACTAGCTTGGGATTTAATCTATCTAAATATCTATTCAGCAACACTTTTGTTTGAATTGGTGTTTGAGCACTCGAACCTAGATTAAATGTTTTGTATCCATTTTTTGAAAATATTCTTGTGTCAAAACCTCGGTAAGAGTGAGATGAACCTAAAAATAAAATATCAACTTCACCATAACTTTTAATTTCAGATAATCTTGAATACATATGACCATATGAACCAATTCTATAATTGAGATTTGGTTTAAACGATGACGATGCGTATCTCCCCCATAAGCTTAGAATAACTATATAAAATACTGAGGTAAATAATAGAAATTTAGTCGTATTAGCGATAAATTTTTTCATAGAAAAGCCTAAAATTGAAAATAAATAAATGGTGATTCGACAGATGGCATGAACATTAGAATTAAAAATATTATTATTGAATAGAATGACCATCGTATTTGTCTATACCAATTTTGTCCAATATGTGCAATCGCAAATTGTCCTTCTCTTCCTTTCCACTCAATTACGACAAAGATTATGACAAGTATTATTGTTGGTAAGACACTTTTCATTCCGGGGAATTTTGGTATTGAGAAAAGTGAAGGCGATAGAATTCCAGAAATATAGTTTATTGCGTGTCCAATATTCTCAGCTCTGAAAAATATCCAGGCAAAAACAGTCAAACAAAAAGTTAATAACATGCATGATAGTTCCTTTATACTTGGAAGTAATCGACCTTGAGCCACGGTCTCCAAATTATTTCTGTTAGTATTAGTCAACAAAAGTGGTAAGAAATAAATTGCATTCAATGCACCCCAAACAATAAATTTCCAATTAGCACCGTGCCAAAAACCGCTGACAATAAAAATAATAAAAATATTTCTAACTTTCATCAAAGTTCCACCGCGGCTTCCACCTAATGGGATATAAAGGTAATCCCTAAACCAAGTTGAAAGGGAAATATGCCATCGTCTCCAGAATTCCGCTATATCTCTTGAGAAATATGGAAAGTTGAAGTTCCGCATTAGGTCAAACCCGAAAAGTCTGGAAGTTCCAATTGCAATATCTGAATAACCCGAAAAGTCACCATATATCTGAAAAGCAAAGAACAAAGCTCCTAAAACAAGAGTACTTCCGTTCATGTTTGCTGAGTTATTAAAAATCTGATTAGCAAAAACAGCGCAATTATCAGCGATAACTACTTTTTTAAACAACCCCCAAAGTATCTGTTGCATTCCGTCTACAGCAGTTGAGTAATTAAAAGTCCGTTTTGCGTAAAATTGTGGCAATAAGCTTGTTGCTCTTTCAATTGGTCCTGCAACTAATTGTGGAAAGAAACTCACAAATGCTGAGAATGCAATAAAATTATTTGTGGGCTCTAGTTTTCTTTTGTAAACATCAATTGTGTAACTCAAAGTTTGGAAGGTATAAAAGCTTATTCCAACCGGCAAGATGATATTTAGAGAATTGCCTTGAATTTTTAGACCGAAAAATGAAAAGGCAGTTATGAAGTTGTCAAGAAAGAAGTTATAGTATTTGAAGAATCCTAAAAATCCAAGATTAACTAAAATACTTGTCCATAGTAGAATTTTGCGTTTAAGTTGGTTTTCTTCATTTCTTAATCGCAGACCAACTGTGTAGTCGACAATCGTACTAAACACAATCAATGATAAAAATCTCCAATCCCACCATCCATAAAAAACATAACTCGCTATTACAATAAGCAAGTTTTGAAGTTTTAGATTATTATTCGTCACAAACCAATAGAGTAAAAATACTATTGGTAAAAAAATCGCAAAGTCAATTGAGTTAAAAAGCATTTATCTTATCTATTCTTTAATATTCAATTTTAGTACTGAGTTTCATTTAACATTACTCACAACGTGAGTGTGTATTCATTGTTCATATATCTTAAAATTGGAGATACAAGCTAAATTGTATATATATTTCTTTTAGCATTTTCTATCCTTTTATTCAAGAAACTCGTCAATTACCATCTCATTTATAACGCCCAGCATAATGGTGAATTGACCCATTTCTATCTCCTTAATATTAGTTCTTTATGTTTATAACGCCGCGCTTAAGCGGTCCACCGCTTTTTGGCAAGTCCGTCAGAACTGCGGAGCAGCACAGTGAACTTGAAGCGCATTGTTATAAGCCCTTTTCACCTTTAAGAACCTTCACACAATAGCTATTTAAACTTTCGTTAGCTTTTAAGGATTCAATTGTAAGGCGTTCGTGCAAGTCAGGGCCGACACGCAAATT